>CAZSUM010000135.1:0-3265 GCA_964610015.1 uncultured Lentisphaeraceae bacterium | reverse complement strand
GCGTTGGCTTTGAATTGTAGGGGCGGAGTTGTGAGCTGGCTGAACTTGTTAAACAGGGTTTGCACACTACGCGGAAGCGTTAGGGTGGCTTCACCTGCTTGTCGCTTGGCAAGATGTGGGCAGAGAAAACGCCCAGAGGCCAGCGAGAAACGCATCTGTTGCTGGTCAGGCGTGTGGCAAAGGGGGCACAGCGTAAAATCAGGTTTGATTCCCAACAAGCGCAAGAGGTGGGTTTCGTACCAGAGGATGACGTTCTTTGGCAAACAGGTACCTGCTGTTAGGGTGTCAAGGGCCTGTGTCAGTAACGCAAAGATATCGGCAGTTTCTTGATGGCTGGCCGTGGCTTGTGCTGTAAGGTCAACAAGATACGCTGCCGCTGCGGTTTGGCGCCAAGCGTGGCGTAAGGCTTCGCGAAATCGAATGGGCGTACACTCGCGAATCGCATGAACTCCGCCTCGTTCGCGTTTATAAAAGAGCAGATCGCAGGTATAAAAGAGATCATATTGACCCAGAAATGCACTTTTAGGGCGTACGGCGCCTTTTACAGAGGTTGTAATCTTGCCGTAATCTGGTGTTAGCCAGGTAACCATGTGCGACGTTTGCGACCACGGTCGGATCTGGAGAACAATCGCTTGTGTCTGAATCATCATAGAGTTACGTGAGAAATGAGGATTCTATCTCATGGTTCAATGAAGGTCTTAGAACCGTGTTAAAGGGTCTTTGGGTCTCTAATCATTTAATGATCAGAATAACATGGGGGTAAACGAGGGGCAATTCTTCATTTGAGGCCGACTTTTCAGCACACGCGTGCGGGGGTGAGCTATTTAATGCCTTATGGCCGAGAAACAGCGAAAAAACAAGTTGTTGCCATCTCCCTCGCCCTCTGGGAGAGGGCTGGGGTTGAGGGTTGCGGGCTCTGCCCGCATTAGACGGTTGTCAGTGTTTGCACGGCTCTGGTATGCTATCCCCCATGAAGATTCATTTTTTGAAAAACGACCCCAAGGCTGTGTTGCCTCTCTATGCTCATCCCGGTGATGCGGGGATGGACCTTTGTTCTTGCGAGTGTGTTATGGTGCCACCCGGTGAACGGCGATTGGTGCGTACAGGGTTGCAGATAGAACTCCCAGCAGAGACTGAAGCGCAAATACGGCCACGGAGTGGTTTGGCGATTAAACATGGGATTACATTACTGAATACTCCGGGAACGATTGATGAGGGGTATCGTGGTGAGATCGGTGTAATTCTGATCAATTTAGGAGATGCCCCTTTTGAGGTCACGGTAGGTATGCGCATCGCACAGATGGTCATCGCCCCCGTATTGCGCGTGCAGGTATGTGAAAAAGCAGTGCTTTCTCAAACAGTACGGGGAAGCGGTGGATTTGGGTCAACCGGCTTGTGAACGGGAAAAATAAAAAAAACGGGGCTTCAACTGAAGCACCCGCTTTTTTATAAGCAGATCAGATTAGGCTTTCTTATTTGTCACGTTGGGTTTAAATCCAACCGCCATAGCCACGGCGAGCCCCAATGCGATGACCATAGCAATCAAAAAGGGCGTTGTCCAGATGTGTGTCTTTGAAGCGGCGTCCCACGTCTTATTGAGAACGCCGTCGAAGACAAAGTTAGACAGGAATGTGCCTAGGCTGAACATGATCAAGCCGATTAACCCTTGGGCTTGTCCACGCAGTTGAACTGGGGCGGCAGCGTCCACATACATTTGACTGCCGACAATCAGCATGCCGAAGATCAACCCGTGAATCAGAATACCCGCGTAATCGCCGACATGCGAGCCTGTCTTTGCGCCTATATAGAACATGCCGTAACGGAAAACCAGTGCCAGAAGGCCCAGTACCATGCCCCACTTGTACCCTGCCTTACGCAAGATCACAGGAAGCATGAGCATAAAGACAAGCTCCAGTACTTGACCTAGGTTCATGACACCCGTCAGATATTCATACCCACGCTCTTGCAGGTAGAGGCTATTGTAGACGTTGTACCACTGGAACGGAACCATCGCTAGCAGGATGAGAATTGAGAAAACGAGAAACGAGGGTTGTTTAAGCAACACCAAGGCGCGCAATCCGAGGGCATCAACCACTGAGGCTTTCTGGCCTTTCGCTGGCGGTGCGGTGGGAGGAAGGAAGAAGGCTAGAATGCCGCCGAGTATGGCCGCAATGGCTCCACCCACAAAGATGTAGGGGGTGCTATCGAATTTGGGGATTCCGAAGAGTTGTGTGCCAATAATGCTGAAGATGGCTGCAGCAACCCATCCTAGCGATCCGAAGACGCGGATTTGCGGGAAGGCCTCTGTGGTGCTGTTCGCCATCGCGATGGTGGCGGTGAGTGACCAAGTTGGCATATAGAAAACCATGACCAGCAACAGGGTGATGAACAACGCGAGCGGGGTCTTGACGGTATACGCGTAGGCGAGAAGTCCCGCAGAGACGAAGTTACAGATTGCCAGCACTTTTTCACTGTTCATGTGGCGGTCAGCAAACATACCGAATAGCGGCGAGGCGAGCGCGCCAAAGCCCATAATCATGCCGCATAGTAGCGGCAGGGAGCTTCCTTCAGGTGCCATCCTCGTAATATACGGAAACATGGGGATAAACCAAACGGGCAACATCATAAACTGCAAAAACATCATCGCGCTGAGTTTAACGCGGGTTTTCATTGGCATCTGATCAGACATAGCGGACTCCCTGATAGGTCACGTGTGTGTGACTTCGAATAATACAAAATCACGATTTAATGTGATTGATTATCACAAACCCGGGTCAACTTTGTCAATCCCCTCAAAAGGGTGACGCCCCCTTTGACTTTGCCGAGGGAAAAATAAATCGTACACGGAGATGCTTTGTATGGATGCAGGTGGCGTTGACCCGTCGGCGTATGCCGTGATACTCTCACGCCATACACTGTCGGGTAACGCAGCGTGAGGAGGTAACAAAACATGTTCTGGAAGAAACGTGATCGTCAGTGGAATCCGTATTTGGCAGGAGCACTGACTGGACTTTTAGCTGTGGCATCGGCCTTTGCGACTACACGGGTCGTGGGAAAAACCATGATTTTGAGTAGTTCAAAACCATATGTAGGGGCTGCGGCAGTGCTTGAAAAACGTCTACTCCCCGCGCACACAGCGAAGAAAAAAGACGTCAAAAATTCGAAGGTTGTTTGGGATTGGTCGACAGCTTTGTTGGTTGGCATTTTTATGGGCGCATTGGCTGCGGCCTTATCTGGGCGGGCCTTTGAATGGGAGGGGGTTCCA
>CAZSUM010000134.1:0-7787 GCA_964610015.1 uncultured Lentisphaeraceae bacterium | reverse complement strand
CATTCCAAGCAGTCTCGGTCATGTCTCCCAAAGCACGCATCGCGCAAAAGAGGGCTAGGGTTGGGGAGTTGAGAAGGTTCTTTTCCAAATGTACGGTACGGGAGGTTACCTTCTTGCCGGGCATGAGTTTCTCACAAAGCCAAGCCAGCGGACCGATGAAGGGGGTCATGATAAGCACATTCGTGACATTAAATAGCGTATGCGCCATGGCGACATGTCGTCCGATATTTTCGCCAGCAAAGACATTGCCAGCGGTGACGTCATTGACCAGATGTAGGAAGCAGGGCGTGTTGTGAAAATGAATGTAGAACAATCCCACCACCATGCAGGTTCCCAGTACGTTAAACATGGCATGCGCGGTCGCGGTTTGGCGTGCGGTACGGTTGGCGTTTAATGAGGCGAGAATGGCTGTGATCGTGGTGCCGATATTGTCGCCCAAGACAATCGGGACAGCGGTCCAGATATTGAGTAGACCACTGTTGGCAAGGGCAATGGTCAATCCAATGGTTGCGGAACTGCTCTGAACCAGAATCGTCATCAGCGTGCCGATGCCGATCGCGCCGAGCACAGCCCCGAGTGGCATATTGGCACCCGGTGTGGCAGGCTCGCAGTTAAAAGTCTGGAAAAAGCTGACAAAACTGGGGAAGGTACTGACGCTTTTCAATTCGCTGGACATCATTGACATCCCATAGAAGAGCAACCCGAATCCTAGAAGCGAACGGGCAAAGCCCTGCCAAGTCGCTTTACGTAACAGGATCAGCCCGGCAACGCCAAGAATGATGGCTGGAAACGCAAGATTATCGAGCTTGAACGAAACCATCTGGCCGGTTACGGTGGTGCCGATGTTGGCCCCAAAGACCACGCCGATCGCTTGTTGCAGTGAAAGCAGGCCAGCATTGACAAAGCCAACGGTCATGACGGTTGTGGCACTAGACGATTGAACAAGCGCGGTGACAAAAGTCCCTGCAAAAATAGCGGCGACGCGATTACGCGTAATGTAGGAGAGAACGGTTTTCATCCGGTTCCCCGCAACCTGTTGCAATCCATCACTCATTAGGGTCATGCCGAAAATGAAAATTGCCAAGCCACCAAGAACATTCATAATCGTGAAAATCGGACACATGGCCATGGCTTCGATAACAACCGGACGCGTGGAAAAGCCATGCTTGGCATCAGCCACTTCAGCGCGTATTTCATACCTGCCTGTGGCTTTAGGGTCTGTTTTGAGATTTACTTCCGCAATGCCCGATGGATTAGTCTGAACCTGCGATTTGGTGAGTTTTCCATTTTTGCCAGGTTGTTGGGTAAGGGTAAAGAAAACATCCGCTCCGGTCAGAGGGCCACCATCACCGTTCGTTAGGATTATGCGGACCGGCTTAGGAAGGATGTCGCCTGCTGCGACTTCCTGACGTGCATTCTCGATCGTCATCCCGACGACAAATCGCACACGTTTGCGAATCTCAGGGGCATCCTCGCAGAGCAGATCTAGATACTGGTCGCCGAAGACGTTTCCTAATGTAACATCAAAGTGACAAGAACCTCCGGCATCGGTTAGCAACTCGGTCGGATTTGCGGTCAGTCCGTTCTTCGGGTTACTCGGAACAGCGAGTAGTTTGACGCCCGCCATGGGATGTTGCGTTCCCGATCCGCCGAGCAATCCCGCGATGGGTTTACTCAACAACTCGATGTGTACGGCATTGGAGAGGCAGGTGTTAGGGGCGCCAAACTGAGTTTCCGGAGTAAATAAAGTCAGTTTCTCTGGTTCAAGCCCTTTGGGAATCCGATCACATCCGGTTAATACAGCACCAGCAAAAAGGACGAGGCATACACGGAAAAGAGGGTATCGTATGTTTATCATAAAAGCCTCTGACGTGAAGTGGTAGTTCAGCGCCGTTGGGTCCGAACTAGTCACCGTGAACAGAACGTGAATGGTTAGAAAACGTAGATCAGTTTAACAGAAAAATAAGAGCAATCCTATTGCCAACAGAAAAAAAACGGTTCGGCTGGATTGTCAATAGCGATATTCATGTAAGATCTGCCATGATTGTCCTTTACGCTTGAGCATTAAGATGAAAATTCGCTACTGTTGGGGATGCAAAAGCGCCTTGTATGAGCTAGAGGGTTCATCAAGGATAATAAGGAGAGTATGCCACCGAAACAGATGAGAAAAGTTGAGCGAAACCAGTGGCTTCGACTGTACCAATTAGCGGATAAGATAAAGGCCCTGAAGGCATGGGAGTGGATGGGAATCCAAGATTGCTTTGGGGTGATGACGAATGAGATGCACGAGCCTTGTACGGTTTTGTTCTGCAACTCAGAATCGTCCGGCTTTGACATTCGCTTTATGATTGGTTGGAAGTCGTTTTACGACATGGTTATTCATCTGGCTAAACCTGCGTTGCAGGAACCCTCGTTTTTGTTGGAACTTCGATTTGTCAATCTCCTATTTCTGGAAAGCGCTCAAATGGGAGAGCATGAGCAAGCGGTGCTCGACGCTATTGGCAGAAAACCTGATGCAGAGGGGAAGAGTCCGGTTTTCCGTTCGTTCATTCCTGGGTATCATCCGTGGCAGCCTGATTCGCACGAGCGAGATCTGCTAGAAGACGCGATGTATCAAACACTGGGGATGGTTCTACGCGTGGAATCAAACGGAGATCTGCTCAAGCCTCGTTTTCCGCATGAGTTACTGATTCGCGAGAAAAGAGAGTCCGGTGAGTGGCATGATCGTTGGGTTCGTGTCAAGAATCCTGTGAATGAAGAGGTGGAGGTGAGTGTTGAGAAGCGACGCATTTATGCGTTGCGAGGCAAGCCTTTGCTCCCAATTACCGTTCAGATGGATTTAATTCTAACGTCACTTGCGGTGCAAACGCTAAAGAACAAACGTCCTCAGACTACGTATGTTCTGTTGCTGGTGGATGTCTCGAGTGGAAAGATCTATTCGGGCGAGCTCATGCATGCGACTGAGGGTGTTCCCCAGATGTGGGGCCACATTCCAGAGCGACTCCTGTCGATTTTTGAGCAGATGAATGGGTGCCCGAGCACCATTGAATTACGAAGTGATCGTATGGCGAATCTCATGCGTCCTTTGAGCGAATTGCTGTCTTTTAAAATGGTGCGGCGTGAGCGATTAAGTGTGTTGGAGTATGTCGCTGAAGGTCTGAATGCTTCGCTGAAGGGGAAAGAGGATGACGTTTTGGAGGAACCCCCAAGCGATAGCCCCGCAAAAGATGTGACAGCTACGAATAGCGAGTGTGATGCGTAATAGACCGCACGATCCTATTTAGAAGCGGTATTCCGCAGAGAGGATGAAGTTGCGTCCAGCCTCATTGTTTCCTGAACCATGGATACGGTAGTCTTTGTCGAACAGGTTTTCAACTGCGGCGACCATTGATAGGTTCTCTTTTATGCGCCATCCGCAACGAAGTTCCGTGATTGCATAACCCGGTGTGCCGCCGGGAGGGATGCGTTGCGTGTCGGTTTTGTCAGAGGCGGTCAGTCGATCTTCCTTGTCTGAAACCCGTTCACCTGCTTCAGCCCAGAGGTTACGTTTCTCGTTCTCCCATCGTAACGCCGTATAAAAGGTGACGGGCATGGTGCGAATCGGCTCATGGATTGAGTTGCCGTCGGCATCGTCATAGTCGCTGAACCCTTCCATCCAGGTAAATCCGGAACGTGAGAGCCAGTGCCGACTCAGTTGAACAGCAAGCTCACTCTCGAAACCGTGCACATACCCCTCGCCCCCATTGATTTTTGAGTAGGTGTTCGCGTCGATCTCTGTTCGCACAATCATATCACGGATATGGGTGTAAAAATAGGCGGCATGCCAAGTAACAGGACCGGAGGTGACACGTGTGCCCAGTTCACCACTGAGATAGTGTTCAGGATCGAGTCCGCTGGCGGGGATTTCAACATCACTACTGCGGCTGACATCAAAGCGCGTCAGGTCTGAAAGATTAGGGGCGCGGTAAGCCTGTGAGAGGGACGCATACACCAGCCAGTGTTCGGGCACGAGGTGGTAGGCCAGCCGCAGATGGCCGGATAGATCATACCAGTCTTCTTGCATGGAGGCGGGGGTATGAGGGGAGGTGTCAAAATTTTCGTAACGTCCGATATCAGCGCAGGCATATGTGGCGCGTCCGCCTACTGTAAGATCCCAGCGTTCTGCGAGTGCGAGACGATCCTGCACATAGCCAGCGGCGGTATGGTAAAAACTGTTGTCAGCAACCGGCCCTTGGATTCCAGTTTCTTTCCAGGACCCGTCGGTGTTGTACTTGTAGCGGAAGCTGTCGATTTGATCACGGATATACTCGGCACCATAGGCCCACGTGCCTAGGTCGCTCTCTTTGATAAAGTCCGTTGTGACACCCCAAGTCCCGACCTCAAAACCATCTTTAGTACTGCTGTAATCCGATTTTGCAACGCGCTTGGTTTCTTCTTGGTTTTGGTAATAGAGTGTGGTGCTCATTTCATCATAGAGTGCTGTTGATTCACGATCGATCAACCGCAGATAGGTGAGTGTCCGGTCTTGGTCAAAGATGTGATACGGCTCCGTTCCAATTGTGGTGCCATTCCAAGAAATACCATAGGGGGTACGATGCGTTCGCCAGACGTCATCTTGGTGAACAGAGGTGTGTGCGAAGATCAGTTCGCGGTCGCCACGCAAAGCGATTCGGACTTTCGCATCAATATCCTGTTCATCATAGCCTGTCTTTTCCTGACGGCCGACATGTTTACCGCCTTGCAGATCGCCAAAGGTCTTATAATTGAAGCCGAAAATACCAGCCCACGCCTGACTGCCATATTCGCCTTCAGCGCGTGTCACGAGCGAACGTTCAGCCGACGATACCCGTGCAGCTAAGCGGCCGCCCCAGACGTCGGGGCTATTTTCCGGCGCATACTCTGGCATGAGCGTAAAAGCCTGCACGGTGCCGCCAATAGCGTCAGAACCGTAGAGGGTCGATCCCTGTCCCTTCAACACATCGACTGATTGCAACGAAAAAGAGTCTACGGTGTTCCAATACTGATTGGCACCTTCACGAAAGACCGGCGAGTTCAAGCGAATTCCATCGACGAGGAGCAAAGTTCGAAAGCCAGTAAACCCGCGAATATAGGGGGACCCTTGCCCATAGGAGGTCTTTTGCACCATGATGCCCGTGGTCAAATCCAGCGCTTCGGGCAAGGTTCTGATCTGCTCGGTATAGAGATCGTCTGCTGACCGTGTGGTCGCCGAAGCAGCGAGGGTATTAATGGGCTCCGGTACACGCGAGGCGGTCACAATCACCGGGGGTAGATTGGTAAGTGCCCACGCCTGCGAACACAAAAAAATAAGCACAAAAGATAAAGAGCGTTTATTCATGCCTTTGTAAACGGTGTTCAATTGCGGGTGGTTCAACCGTGGTTTTTAAAATATCGGGTTTGTTCAATTGCATCCATTGCTTTAAAGGGTTTGCAGGATCTTGAAGAGTGCGCTGAGTCGTTGTTCCACTGTTTTTCCTTTGAGAAGGGGAAGACGATTGTTAATCAGCACCGGAGCGCGCTCTCGCACGCGATAGAGGAAGATGCGATTGTCACGCGTTTCAATACGACCGATCTGCTTTTGCGTTGCTGCGATACGTAGTTCGGTTAGACGCAACAACCGCAACATCGCATCAGGAGGTTTTCCATAGCGATCGGTCAGTTCCGTGCGTAAGGCGCGAAGCTCCTTGATGTTTACAGCTTCAGCCAGTCGTCGATGCAAAATCATGCGGTGGCCTTCATCTTCAACATAATCATAGGGCAGGCAGGCCGCCTGTTCCAAATCTGCGGCACCGGGTGAAAAATCGAGAAAGTCCAGGTCAAGACCGACATCCACTAGCAGCGGGGGTGCTTCTCCCTTGAGACGTGCGATTGTCCGTCGTAGCAATTGGCAGTAGAGCCCAAAACCAATGGCTGCAATATGGCCGCTCTGTGCAGAGCCCAGTAGGTTGCCTGCGCCACGGATTTCTAAATCGCGTAGCGCCAGATTAAAACCCGCACCCAAGCCACTATGTTTTTGCAGGGCTGCGATGCGTTGGCGTGCTTCTTCATCCACGTGCCCAAATTCCGGGAGCAGGAGCCACGCGAAGCCTTTTTGTGAAGAACGCCCCACACGGCCACGAAGCTGGTAGAGATCGGCAATACCGAAGCGGTCGGCGCGGTGAATCAAAATTGTATTGGCACGCGGGATATCGAGTCCACTCTCCACCAGTGTGGTGCAGAGTAGAACATCAATCTCGCCTGCTTCAAAGGTGCGCATCACGTGCGAAAGTGCGTTGGCAGGCATTTGCCCATGGGCTACGGCCACACGCGCCTCAGGAACGAGTTGTTCGAGGCGGCGACGCATCATGCCAATGGTCATCACACGATTATAGAGGAAATAAACCTGTCCATTTCGGTTTAGCTCTTGACGGATCGCAGAGCAAATGACCGAGTCAATATCCCGTGCGACCTTGGTTTCCACAGCGACTCTTTCACGCGGCGGGGTTTGGAGTAAACTCATGTCGCGTGCGCCAGTCATGCTCATATAAAGCGTACGCGGGATTGGGGTGGCTGAAAGGGTCAGCACGTCAACAAGGTGGCGGACCTGTTTCAGACGCTCTTTGTGGGCAACACCGAAGCGTTGTTCCTCATCAATAACCAGCAGTCCCAGATTGCTGAACGAGACATCGCCACTGAGCAGGGCATGGGTGCCGATCACAATATCTACTTGGCCTTCGCGAACGCCTTGTAAAACGTGTTTACGTTTAGCATGACTGTGAAATCGGCTCACCACTTCGATCCTGACTGGATAGACTGACATGCGATCAACAAAGGTTTCGTAGTGCTGTTCTGCCAAAACAGTGGTGGGTACCAGCACGGCGACCTGTCGTCCATTCATGACGGCAATAAAGGCAGCGCGCATGGCGACTTCGGTTTTGCCATATCCGGCATCCCCGCAAATCAGTCGGTCCATGGGGCGTATGGAGGCCATGTCGGTTTTAACTTCTGCGATCACACGTTCTTGATCAATCGTTTCCTGATAGGGGAAGGCTGCTTCGAACTCGTGCATCCATTGGGGTTCAGGATCGAAGGCCAGTCCGGAGACGACTTGACGTCGTGCTTGGGTATCGAGCAATGAGGCTGCCAGATCAGCCACGGCACGTTCAGCATGCGCTTTTTCGCGTATCCATCGGCGACCTCCCAAGCGATGAAGTCGAACGCGATGTCCTGCGACACCTACATATCGACTGAGCAGATGCGCATGAGAAACGGGAACATGAAGCTTTGCACCTTCGGCATAGGCGATGGTGAAGACTTCTGAACGCGTGCCATCCAGCTCAAGTTCAGTTGAGCCAAGAAAACGGCCGATGCCATGATCAACATGCACAACGAGGTCGCCGGGTTCAAGGTCGGTGGCCTGCTCAATGCGGCCTCCGCGTGCGGCAACAGCGGGGGGTGGGCGGCGCAGAAGTTGTTTTCGTATAGCATAGAGGTCGGGTTGTGCGGCCACGGTCAGACCGGGGAGGGTAAAGCCTCCCGAGAGGGCGGCTCGACGAATTTCAATACGGCTTTTGGGACCTAGTTCACGTGCCAATAATTCGCAGGTTCCAGGGGTGTCGACAAAGAGGATCACTTGTTCATCGGCTTCTGCGCGTTGTGTGAATTCAAGAAGTAAGCGTTTGCGTGCGCCAGCCAGTAGTTCTGGATGGCGAGCTTCTCCTGCACCGAATTCAGCCAGTCCTGGGAGAGGTGCGATCAATAACGGTAGGGCAGGGAGTTGTGCGGGGGGG
>CAZSUM010000133.1:0-7840 GCA_964610015.1 uncultured Lentisphaeraceae bacterium | reverse complement strand
GCTGAACAGCAGGCCGTCCGACAAGCCATTGCCGCGAACGACGCCTTGTTCAACGATCTGCTGACCCAGCTTCATCCCGGTCTCAGCGAGTGGCAGATTCGCACCTTTGTTCGTCAAGCGGCTGATTGCTATGGTCAGGGAGAAGCCTTTGATACCATTGCCTGCGTTGGTCGTTATGCCGCTGAGCCCCATCACCACCCAAATGAGACTGTGCTGAAGCGGGGACAACCGCTCTTGCTTGATCTGGGATTAAAGCTCAATCACTATTGTGCAGATATGACACGCTGCGTAACCTTCGGCTCACCTTCGACTTTGTTTCGTGAGTTACATCAAATTGTTTTAGAAGCCAACCAGCAAGCCGTCCGCGCCATACGTCCTGGACTTCCTTGCCATGCGATTGATGCCATTGCACGGACACACATTGCCAACGCTGGATTTGGCAAGTATTTCACCCACAGCTTAGGACATGGTGTTGGGCTTGAGATTCATGAAGGGCCCACACTATCGCCAACTTGCGCCACCGTGCTGACGCCCGGCATGATAGTCACGGTTGAGCCGGGCATTTACCTCCCCGGACGTCTGGGTATACGGATTGAAGATGTTGTGCGTGTAACACAAGATGGCGCCGAGGTTCTCACACAGACGCCTCACACACTCACTCTGTAACTGCGGGACAGTAACCACCTTTGCCTTCACACTCGCGGCTATATCGCGCACACAAGCGTTATCCCCGCAGTATTTCGTCGCCGACTTATGGCAACGTGATGCGCAATCGCATAAATCGTTGGGGCACCGTGCTCACGGGTGCATCGTGCTGATAGAAAACCTGCCACCACAAATTACTGTCATCGCGATGCGTCTCTGAAATGTTCTCTGAACTCCAAATGTTCTCTATCAGATTGGTCGTCCCCTCAACCGTATACCCAGTCCCTGCGGCCAAGGCAATCTTATCCATTCTAAAGGTGAGTGTTAGATACCCCGCACTCACACCGCCAGTAACAAGGCCCTCACTGTCAGCGACCAGCGGATTTGACCCCATGGCATACTCCAGAGCGTTTGAAAGGCCATCTCCATCTGGGTCGGCGCTCGCATCAGAAATCATCGGGTCTGACAACTGGCCAGCAGTAAAGTGCGTGTTCTGCCAAGCCTCATACCCTGCCGCAAAATCACCGGTAATTTCAATATCATCAAGCCCCACACCATAGCCACCATTGGCGATCCCCTCAAAAGCCAGATAATAGGTCGTGGTTGTATTTGGCAGTGCCACACTTCGTTGCGTCCAAGCAGCCACATGGCCGGTTAAATTGGTCAGCAAGTTCCAGTCTCCAGAAGGACTGGTACGATAATAGACTGCCAACTGATCATTCTGTCCCGCATAAGGGTCCGCAGCACGGTACTCCCAAAAGTGCAACAGGGCATTAGTCGTTGACGTGCCTAAATTTAACATGGGGCTGATTAGCCTCGTTCTGCCCAAATAAGAGCCATTAGCATAAAACACCGCATTGGTAAGCGGGCTATGTGCTGTGGCGGGCAAATGCTCAGGACTTCCCTGTTGAAAGGTCCAGTTGATCAACCCAAGGATCTGCTGTTGACTCCAGCCCGCCGGCATACCTAGTCCATCATCAAAATTCTCGGTAAACGCGCCCGCTGATACGGGAAGGATCTTCAGCAAGAACCGATTCGTCGAGATATAGCCATCCGCGCCAGCCACGCTCACACGAAACTCTGTGACACCATCCACACTGGCTGTCCCGCTCACAAGTCCATTGGTGATATCCAGAGTCAACCCCATTGGCAACGCATTTGAAACCACAGCCCAAGTATAGGGCTCGATTCCGCCAGAGGCGACCAGTGAATAACTGTACGGCAACCCCTTCACGCCATCGGGTAATTGCAGGTCTGTTTTGATCACCGGCGCACTCGCACCATCATGAATCAGAATATCATCGATACACACACCATGCCCGAATCGTGCATTACCTTCAAAGGCCAGATAATACGTGCTACTGGGTTCAGGTAGAATCACTGTGCGTTCAGTCCACTCTTCAACCGCATTGGTATAACTAGCCAAGATCGTCCACACCCCTTGTAACGAGGTTTTGTAGTAGAGTCGTAATTCGTCCTGTCCACCCGCAAAGTTCTTCATACAGTGCCAGAAGGTCATCCGCACATTGGCAGGTGCCTCTCCCAAATTAATCGCAGGTGTCACGAAGCGGGTGATGTGACTATCATTCAACTTAAAGGTATCGGTCTCAGCACGAAACAGCACGGCATTGTATCCGCCGCCATGCGCGTGATCAGGCTCGTTATACTGGGTCTCATTTCCTCCGCCCGAACGGCACGCCCAGATGGCGCCATTGGTCACATTCTCCTGCGTCCAGCCCGTTGGTAAGAGCCCATAGTGCTCGAAATCTTCTTCGAAGAGCGGTGCAAGCGGCAACACCACGTTGAGCGTGAAGCTCTTTTCCACTGTTGCATAAGGCACAACTGAATCCGTCACTCGCACGATAAAGGTTGCACTCTGGACATAATCGACCCGCCCACTGATCACCCCCTCAGCGTTCATCACCAAGCCCGTTGGCAGGGTGCCTGAAATAAGCGAAAACGTATAGGCCCCTGCACCCCCCGTTGCGATCAACGCATGCTGATACTCCCGCTCGGTGTAAGCTTCTGGCAGAGTCGCTGGGTCATCCAAGGTCAAGGGCAAGGTTGCATCAAAGACTTTGACATCATCAACATGAATGCCATACCCATAATTCGCAGTCCCTGTAAACGCCAGATAGTACGAACGGTTGATATTCGGTAGATCCACACTACGCTGCACCCAATAAGGGGTGGTGTTTGTCCACGCAGCGAGAAATTGCCAAGGCTCCGTATATCCGGTTTTGTAATAGACACGAAGTTCATCCTGACCGTTTTCCCAGTTGGCCATACAGTGCTGAAATGTCAACCGACCCACACGTGTCCCTGTTCCAAAATCGATCATCGGGGTTTCCAGACGTGTCTGCGTGTTGGTCAGTGCCAGCTCAACGACCGCCAGTTCGGCACACCGGGTCCCTTCAGCCGCTTTACTCGGGTACCCGTATGGACTACCCGTTACAAACGTCCAAGGTTGCGCGTTGACCACGGTTGTCTGGAGCCAATACTCCGGCTGCACGCCATCATGTTCAAATCCCTCGGCATAAGGCACGGTGAATGCAGGGTTGACGATCCAGCTAAACTGATTGGTGGCAACCTCTCCAGCCAAATCGGTCACAATCACCGTCACCTGATTTGTGCCAGCCGCTTCATGCGGTGGTAGCCCGGAGAGGGTTCCATTGGCGGCCAACGTGACCCAATCAGGCCGCGACGAGCCCTCTAGAAACGCCCAGGTATAGTCAGGCACCCCATAGCTCGCTTTTAAGGTGTAGGTAAACCACGATCCCACCCGCGCAGCGGGCAACATCAAAGGCGAAATGGTATTCATGGGAAGCGGCGGTTCTCGGCCAAGAACTGCGTTCCATGCCGAGCGGGTACTCCGCACCCAACGCGGGTCGACATCAACCGCTGCCGAAACCCAAGCCTCTTTGATATCTGAATAATCACTCTCTGATGTACAGTAGTTTACGAGCGTTTGATAGGCGATTTGCGCGGCATTTCCAATGCCGATTCCCAGCACGTTAAATCCAAAGGCAGAGGTATCATTGGTTCCTGCGCCACCTTCACAAAGTAGATAGAAAAAATAGCTCTGCACACTGCAATTCTCGTGCACCCCGCCATGATCACCGGTCCCGCTATACCAGTGCGTTCCCTTGTAGAGCGTAGGTAATTCATTCCCTTCGCCCACGGTGAGCGGGTTCGCGGGATTGCGCAGGTCGCGCATCGCAGGGGCCTCCAACCAACTATCCTCACCCATCAGCCAATCCGCATGTCCAGGTGCTACATCTGGATAGAGATCGCGACCATCGGGCTGATTGAAGAATTCAATGCACGTTCCGAAAATGTCGGAAAACGACTCATTCAACGCACCAGACTCATACGCATACACAAGATCGCACGTGTTCTCCGTAACGGCAGGCGTGTACTCATGTCCAAAGATATCGAGCACCGCCAAACTATTACACGTCACGCCGTCACCATCACCGATTTGCATGGCTGTGCCATCCCAAAACGCATTGGCTAAGAAAAAGCCTACATGAACAAACGCATTCCCCATACCACCAGCGTCATCATAACTGTTACGCCCATGCACCTGCTGATAGTATTTTTGAATCACATCCACGTTATACGCAGCCGAGACCTCGATCGGGTCTGAGTCTCCCCAGTCATTGGTTTCACGATGAGCGTACGTACCGGGATCGGGATAGTTATAGAAATTGAACGCATAATCCCATGCGTTTGAGACCAACCAGAGTTGCGTTGGATTATAAAGATAGTAGATTCCGGTATTTTCCTGCCATCCCTCAATGGTGCGCACCGCACCGCCTTCACCCGCTACACACTCACCCGTAACCTCAGCAGCCTGTCCGTTTTCGGTTGGCGCATCAATTTGTTTAATGTCTTGATAGCGAAAGAGAAGGTCGCCTTTCGTAGCGTCAATCCAATAGCGCCAGCGTGAAGGCATGCTTTGGGGGTCTTTGTTTTCAATCGTCAATTCATAGGCGAGGCATGGCGAACAATCGCGGGCATAAACGACAAGCTCCGGCGCGGCTTTGGCTGTCCCGAGAGGCAAGCCCATTTGTTGCAGATCATTCTGCGCAATGCGCAGCGCCGTGCCTCCGCTAATTTGCGGTTGGGTCTGGATCGCACCGACCGGACGATAGTGCCCATTAACTTCATAGGCATGCCCAGCGGCATCAACATGCACAATCAATTCCGCGCCAACAACGCGTAACGCGCCAACCCGTTGAGAAAAACGAAGATGCCGCTTCCCCTGTTTATCCTGCTGTTCTTTTCGCAGAACAAACTCATTTGCAGCATCGGTAATCCCAAAGAGACCCGCGAGGTCATCTAAAACGATCAGCGCCTTTTGGGCAACGACCGTTGGGTCCAGTTTGGCACGTAATCCATTTCCACTGGAAAGCGCCTCAGTATCCCCGAGATCTTTGCCTCGCACAGAGATCGGCAAAGCGGTTTGCTCACTCCAGTTAACAGAGAGCCCAGCGTGTTCCGCCAGTGCAAGCGTCTGTGTCTGACGAAGGGAACGAACAGCAGGCGCGGCATTGATCTGCACTTGCACCGCTGCACCTCGTAGCGCTTCCTGACTCTCTTCCCCACGAAACGCACGTGCAGGCGTCGCCGTTAGCAGGCACAGCAAAACAGCCACGCTCAGCCCGGAGATCCGGCCTGTCCAAAAACAGGCCATCACCCCGCTAATCTCTTGTGGCCACGTATGCTGTGCTCGTTTTATCACGACTGACTTCCCGATCATACCACCACGTTTCATTTGCTCACTCAACTAGGCGGATGCGGAAGAAGCCCGCCACAGGAGTTGCTTGCAAAGCCTGTTGGGTACGACTGATACTGGTATTCACCTCATCGGCACTGGCATTCTCCAGTGCCACGGTCCCAGTTGCCACAACCTGCCAGTCTGGTGCGTCCAACGAAGCTGTGAACAGCACCTCGTATTGAGGCTGTTTCGTTGGGAGTGTCAGGCTCTTCGTCAACGCGCTGGTGTCTGCTGTCTCAACCGACAAGTTCCACACCAGTGTTGCATCCAAGTTGTTCATCGTCAGTGCAGTCAAGTTTAGCGACACCTTGTCCTGTGGTGCCAGACCCACGTTGATCTTCCAGCTATCCGATAGACCATCACCCGCTGTCGAACTGGCGTTTGCATCAGAACCCAACACCAGTTCCATCAAATCGCCCACGCCATCCGCATCCATGTCGGAGGTACTTTGCATCAACGTCGTGAAGACCGACATAAAGCCTGTGGTCGAAGAGAGATTCGGGTTGATCTCATAGTCTGGATCACCATCACTACCAAGACCGGGACCTGATAGCGCCAGGAAGCTAGTAGAGCTCGGGTTCTGCTCATATTCCCACACATCCGGGAACCAATCCTGATCCGTGTCCACATCTTGGATAAAGATGTTCACCGTGGGCGACTCTGTCAGCGGCACATACGCCACTGTGATTTCCAGCGGATCGTATGGCTTCGTACTGGTGCCATAGCTATTGGCATACCCCCACGACTCCCACGCATCGCGTGCTTGATTGCTATTGCTATCGATATACGCACACGCGTAATAGCCCCCGGCTTCAACACTCGGTGTCAAGCCATTGATGACGGCATTCGTATTGGCCGTCGTCGGATCGACCAAGTCCGTCAACCCACCACCCGCCAAGGTATACTCAGCCACAGGCTCACCACTAAAGGCCGCATTGTTAAACATTTGTATGCGTACTTTGTCGCTCAGCGAAGTGCCTGGACCGAAATACTTAACCACGGCTTTGACTGCGCCATACCCTGCTGAATCCAGTGGCGGATTCACATCCAATCGGTAGCTACTCCAGTCAGACCAGTTCGGGAGCACGCTTGAGATCGGGAACGGAATACTCAGCGCGCTGATCCGCCAGTAGTAACGCTGATTGGGCGAATAGACCTGCCCATTCGGCATACGCTTACCCGCATAGATAGGCGCAGCCCAGATACAATTCCCGTTTTTATCACGTGCGGGGGCAGGCTGCGGACCAGACTGGTAGACGATCGGACCCGTGGATGAACTGCGGCGCAACTCCAATTCAAAGGCTGTGCTGCTCTGCGGCATGCTCCACGTAAACGTGGTTTGAGCCGAGTACACATAGCCATTATTTGACGGGGTCTTGCAAACCGCTTTGGGCCGTACGGAGCTGAACAGATTGGTAAAGGTCAGTGCCGGCGTGCCCAAATCCGTGCTCGCCGTTACTAAATCGCCAATATTAGGATAATACACGTCGTAAACCGCACTCTGACGCGCCATCGTGGTCGGAACACCCGCCAAACCCCAATCAAGACCATACTCACCGAGTGCTTTAAAATCACCATCATGGATATACCCACGAGGTGTATCAATCACCTGATCAAAGACAATCGCACGATAGAGTGTGCTGTTGTCCACACTCCGACGTCGCACCACGATGCGGCGATTCAATCCCGAGCTCTGAACGGTACCTCCACCACCATCCGCTATACCACCGTTGAAGATATCTTCTGAGCGTGCACTGGGTGAGAAGGTCATCCGCAGATAACCAGGGGTGTAGTCCGTTAACTCAATCTGAATCAAATTACGATCATATCCGATGGGCACGCCTTGTTTATCCGAGACGCCACATGGCTCTCCCGCATCCCATGCGCCACTCCCATTTGAATCCACGAAAGCAAAGAAGTAATTCAGTCCTTCGCGAACATACCCATGACTAGGCACCGTCGTAGAGGGCTCATCCGCATCCGCAAGATAGAGCTTCTTGGGCCACGCCATGGTTTGGGCAGCACTATACGCAACCTTGATATATGAGGAGTTCACATTCAACTGTGGTGTTGCAATGACTCCGGCTGTGCTATAGGTTTTCTCACTTGTTACCCAGCCATCGATCAATGCCAAGTTGATTTCAAATTCACCGGTGAGATAGTTGATTGTTCCAATATCCACCATCAACCCATAGGCTGAGGAAGCCTTAAGTAGCCCGCTTCGCGCCTCAACCCCTGGCGTACTGTCAGCCACATCCACGATAACCGTCACCGTCCGAACGCTGGCAGCCCACGTTGTACCTGCTGCTGAAATAAGCGGACTGGGGAGCGTGTCGGTAAACGTAAAGCCAATTGTTCCAGGCACAATGGAACCCGGAGAGAGCACCCCGTTAAGCTTACGGGCCCCCCAGA
>CAZSUM010000132.1:4292-7901 GCA_964610015.1 uncultured Lentisphaeraceae bacterium | reverse complement strand
GGTAAATCCGATTCCCATCCCGATCCCATCTGCGGCACTGTAGATCACGCTGTTCTTGGAGGCAAAAGCTTCAGCGCGGCCGAGAATGATACAGTTTACAACAATCAACGGAATAAAGATTCCGAGTTTTTCCCAGAGCGTATAGAGGTAGGCCTGCATCAGTAGATCAACCATAGTGACAAATGCAGCGATCACGACGATGTAACAGGGAATCCGTACTGCGGGGGGAATCACTTTTCTGAGTGAAGAGATCACTACATTTGAGCAGATCAGAACAAAGGTCGCGGCAATGCCCATTCCCAGCGCATTTTCCAGTGACGTTGTCACAGCCAAAGTTGGGCACATACCGAGGACGAGTCGGAAGGTCGGATTTTCTTTAATGATGCCACGGGTCAAATCAGTGAGTAAACGCATACGTACCTGTTCGATGATGAGTCATGCGAGTTGAAAAAAGAAAGACATATCTTATTGCGTATTCCTCAGGAAAGCAAGTGTACGACGGACACTTAGTAAGAGCGCTTTTCGGGTACGAGCGGGTTTGATGATTTCCGATCTGATCTCGTGCAATAGCGACGCATCCCCCCACGGACCGCCGTAGCCTTGGCAGAGGCGTCGAGGCGTCCGATAAGATTTGCAGGGGCACCACGGTGTTGTCAGCGTGGACGGTGGCTTGAAGCACAGCAAACAACCTGTTTATCCGTGACGATCCAGTTCATGGGGATATCATGCGCTTCTTGTGGCAACGGTGTTTCTGTTAGTTGCCAGTCATAGCAGACACCAATCTTAATCGCGTTCTTTCTAGCCTTGGAGAGAATTTTGTCATAATAACCAGCGCCATAGCCGAGGCGGCCGCCTTGTTTGTCAAAGAGGAGTCCCGGAACGATGAACGCATCAACGTCCCATATCACCAAGGGAATGCGTTCGGCGGGTTCGCGAATGCCGTGATGACCGGAGATCAGCCGCATACGGGGAGTCAGAGTGTAGAGGCGGTAAGTCTGTTCACTTAGACTCCATGCCGGGACAGAAACGCCTCGGTGTACATCCCAGATCCTGCGGGCGATATACCGTGTTGGGATCTCGTGTTTAGTGCTGAGGTAAATGCAAACCTGCCATGTACGGAGAAGCAGATTAATGGGAGAGTCCAGAATCTGCTTACAAACCGCTTTCCCAGCGAGTCGTCGTGTTTCGCTGTCAACGGTTTTGCGCTTTTCAAGCGCCTGTGTGCGATGTGTTTTTTTATCTAGCGATTCATCCAACATGGAGTATTCCGGGTTTAGAAAAGGCCACTAACCTTCCCTGTTTGCGTGTCGATATCAATTCGGCGGAACGCGGCATTGGAGGCTGTTCCCGGCATCAGTTTGATATCGCCGGTAACCGGGACCACCAGTCCGGCTCCTTGATAGAGCAAGAGATCGCGGACGGGTAGCGTCCATCCTTTAGGACGACCTAGCAGGTGTGGATCGTGCGAGAGGCTATACTGGGTTTTGGCCATGCAGACCGGGAGGTGGGCTGTGGCAGGATTGCCTTCCAGTGCCGTTAGTTTTGTTTGAGCTGTTTCGTTGTAGGCTACGCCATCGCCGCCATAGACCTCTTTAACGATCGCCTCAATGCGTGAGGTGAGCGGAGTTTTGAGATCTGATAAAAAGTCAAATTGCGAAGGGTCTTCGCAGGCGGCAATGACGGTTTCTGCGAGTTCACGCGCACCTTCCCCGCCTTTAAGCCAGTGATTGGAAACTGCAAAACGTGCCCCGGCTGCCTCGGCGACAGAGCGGACAAGGGCCTGTTCGGCAGGAGTGTCGGTATGGAAGCTGTTGAGGCAGACTACGGGGCGAATACCTGCACGTTTGATAATATCGATATGGGCGAGCAGGTTGTCGCATCCTTTTTCCAATAGAGAAAGGTTTTCGCTTGTGTAGGCTGGATCAAGTGGGCGTCCGGCTAACACTGCAGGACCGCCACCATGTAATTTGAGCGCACGGACCGTGGCGACCAGAACAACCGCGTCGGGTTTAAGTCCTGAACAACGGCACTTGATATTCCAAAACTTTTCAAAGCCGATATCCGCAGCGAATCCGCTCTCGGTGACTAGGTAGTCACAAAGTTTTGAGGCAAGACGATCGGCGATGACCGAGCTTTGACCGATTGCGATATTGGCGAAAGGTCCGGCATGGACGAGCATGGGTTGGCCTTCGAGAGTCTGCATCAGGGTCGGGTTTACGGCACGTACAAGCCACGCGGCCATCGCGCCATCGACCTCTAGGTCAGCCGTGGTGATGGGGTCGCCGGATTTACTGTAGGCCACAATGATTTTGCCAAGTCGCTCACGTAGATCAGCTAGATTTGAAGACATGGCGAGAATGGCCATGACCTCTGATGCGACAGTAATATAAAAACTGGAGTCCATGCAGAAGCCATCCATGGGGCCTCCCCGTCCAATTTCAATTGAGCGTAGTGCCTGTGCGCAGAAATCCATGGCCCAGCGCAGTTGCACACGGTTAGGATCAATGTCCAAGCGTGTGAGGTGGCTCTGTGCGAGGCGGGTATCATCATAGTTGCGTTCATGTTGCATGCGTGCCGTGAGCGCGACCATCGCTAGATTGTTGGCATTGGTGATGGCGTCGATATCACCCGTCAGGCCGAGTGAGAGAGGCGCGAGGGGAACCACTTGAGCGAGGCCACCACCGGCTGCGGACCCTTTGATGTTAAAGGTGGGCCCGCCACTTGGTTGTCGTACAGTGCCCAAGGCACGTTTGCCAAGCAATCCGAGGCCTTGAACCAAGCCAAGCGTGGTGGTTGTTTTGCCTTCGCCTAGCGGGGTGGGGGTGATTGCGGTTACGTCAATATACTTAGCGTGGTGGCGACTATGGCTAAGCCGGGCCTCAACAGCGGGCGCGTTGATTTTTGCCAGGAGACGGCCATAGGGTATTAACTCGTCAGACAAAACGCCCAGTTCAGCGGCAATCTCTGCGACTGGGCGCAGGTACGATTCAGCGGCATCCGCGATCTGCCAGTCGGCAAGGTGGGTGGGGTCAAGGTTACATCGCATCGCTTACTCCTTCTGAGTTGCAACTATAGTGGAGGGACGTTCAGAAAGCCATTGGATTTTATCCTCTTCATCATGGCGGATCACCTCCACATAATATTTCTTTCCACGAACAAAAAGGCCGTGAACAGCATCAGGGCCTTCATTATCAGCAACATCCTGAACGATCCGGATCATGGGGCGCGTAATGGTGAGTCCCGGGAGAAAAACGGGGATGCCGGGAGGATAGGGAACGAGCAACTGACTGCTGATGCGACCTTCAGTCTCAGAGAGTTCAAGTAATTCTCCATCGCAGAGGGCGGCATCGCGTGGTAACACCGTGGCCTGCCCGTTGACGGCGTCGACAACGCCGGAGTCAAAGGCATCGCGCTGCGGAGTGCCAATGGCCTCTTTCATCTTCAAGATAACGCGATAGAGATATTCAAAGTGATCTTCAACCGTGCCGATCGTGACCAGAAACAAGATGGTCACAGGGGTGGACTTTTCCCACTGAATATGCACCCGTCGTAGCAACGTTTTGAAGGTTTTGCAGGCTTCAGCGGTTTTGAACGAAAGAACAAGTTTGA
>CAZSUM010000132.1:0-4282 GCA_964610015.1 uncultured Lentisphaeraceae bacterium | reverse complement strand
GATACCCCTCATGCTTGTAGATCGCTGCTTCTGATTGTCCGACAATCTCCGCCAGACCTACAAAGCAGACTTCTTCTGGGAGTTGACAGAGCGTTGCGACTCGCTTCTTGAACGCGGTGACCCAGCGTAGTCGGTCCTCAATCAAACGTAAGCCCTCCAGTCGCATCTGAACAGCGGCACAATCGAGTGTGGCCATCATTGGGTAATGTGGTGAGGTGGAGTGCCAATAACGCAGGACTTCGTGCAGATCGTGGCTGAACTTTTCATACGATCCGCGTCCATTCAGCGCAAAGCGGGTGCGCAACCAGGCCCAGTCAAGGGCCTCACCTTCGAAGAGCTGTTTGAAGCGCAATGAGACATGGATCATGGAGGCTTGACTAAAAGCTGCGAGTGCTTTGTGCGTGGATTGCACGGCAACATGCGCGCTGGAGGTCTCATGAATGGCATTATATCGCACACGCCGACCATTGGCTGCGACGGCGGTGTAGTATGGGTGAAAACTCAGGTAAGGGGCCCAGGCTTCATCCGCATAGAAAATCATGCCGTGTCGCTCGCAGAGACGGGCGATTTCCCAGACGGGGTAGAGAACCCCCTCATAGGTACAGGTGGTGAGAATCAGCATTCTGGGTTTGGCGTGTTCTGGGTAATTCTCGGAAATCGCGTGTTTTAAGTCGCTCATGGCGATGGGCCCCCAGATTCCGAGGCGCGCATTAAAACGTGCTGGCAGATAATTAGGAATGGCGCCCGCCATCACCACCGCATGGTGAACCGATTTGTGACAGTTACGATCAAGCAACACGGTTTCACCTGGTCGAAGGAGTGTCATCAGCATGGCTTTATTCGAGGTGGTTGAACCATTGGTGATGTAGCAACTCTGGGCAGAGCCAAAAATTTCTGAAGTCAGCCGCTGGGCATCTGCCAACGGTGTGCGGGAGTCAGGTGTGGAGAGATCTCCGAGGCTGTGAACCGAGACGCTGAGATCAGCCCGAAAGGCCATGGCACCATATTCGTGACGAAACCCTTGGAGAAAGAGCGAGCGACTGAAGGCATGTCCGGCGTTGTGTCCCGGAGTATGCCAAGAAGTTCCCGCTTCGCGCATGACATAGTGGCGTAGAGCATGCCAGAAACGCGGCTCCCAAAGACTATGAAAGAGGTGTCGGATCCGTGGTTCATGGGCATGACTGTTCACGAAAACTTCACGCGGTTTGAGAACCCAACGGCGCGAGGGTATCTTGATCCGAGCTGCGCCGGGTGTCAGCAAGACGATTTTGGGGATAGGGGGGAAGTAGGTATAGAGCCAGAGCGTGAGCGGGATGCCATCCAACATCAGGCGGTGCAAGGGGATCGTTGCACCGGTTTGTGGGTCGATATACGTATCGTCAAGCAGAAAGAGGATACAGCGCTTCCCTTGATCAGTGAGGGGACTCCGGGTATTTTGTTCAGTGAACAAAGCCTTTTTTAATGAGACTGCATCATAGACCGAGAGGATGCGAATGGGAGGCCAGTCGATCGGTTCGTCTGAGGGAAAAGTGTCGTTACAAAAAGCGCGAAAAGTGTCCGAAAGTCCATGGGTAATGGTTTGAATTTCGTCGTGAGGATAGCTGGCTTTTTGAAGATAAACGACCGTCAACTCATTCATAAAGTGTGCCCTTGTGCCCAGAATGTATTCGACTGTCCAGCAGGAGAGATTCCCTCGGTGTCGTAAGAAGAAGGTTACGGCAAGCCTGTTAGGCTGACAACTGCATTTTTAAGGGAAGTGCGTTAAAGTTACGATCCAAAGGAAAAAGTCCTGATTTCTTTTATCAACTTGCCAATGGATATCTGTGAAAGGGTGCCATTGCGACTAGGCCCAGATTCTGCTAAACTCCTCGAAATGTTCAACCCCTTCCATAAAGGGTTTTTCAAAAAGTGGTGTGCGCGCTTCCCTGCGATTCTGGCAGGGATGTTATTACCGTTGCTGATTTCATGGTCTGGATGTTTGAGTGAGCGGATCAGACCCATGACAGGAAAAAACGCTGTGATCATGGTCATGGAAGTGACCGGATACTGTGATTGCGGAATTTGCTGTTCATGGGAGCGAAGTTGGTTTGGATTAGGGCCACCGGTAATCAGTGCGGGCCCAAACAAGGGAAAACCAAAGCAGGTTGGCGTCACGGCTAGTGGTGGAAAAACACGACCAGGAACGATAGCTGCTGACACGTCAGTGTTGCCTTTTGGGACGATTGTATATGTCCCGGGGTATGGGTATGGACGGGTCGAAGATCGTGGCGGTGCAATCAAAGGAAAGCGTTTGGATCTCTGGTTTTCCTCGCATGAGAAAGCGAAGCAATGGGGACGTAAACGGATCTCTGTTAAGGTTTGGCGGCCCTAGCTAAACAGGAGTGGATGGAGATCGTTTAAGTGTGTCCTGAAAGGTGAAGTATGAGTGAATCATCTCAATGTGTGGCGTCCGATACCAGTCGCCATTTTTTGAAACAATGGATTTCTGAGAGCGTTGCAGCTGGTCAAACAGGTGGGCGCGTGGTGACCCGTTTCCCACCGGAACCGAATGGGTACATCCATATTGGACATGCCAAAGCGATTTGCATTGATTTTGGGATGGCAGAGGCCTTTGGTGGGCAGTGTCATCTGCGCATGGATGATACCAACCCATCCAAAGAGTCTGACGAGTATGCCGAGAGCATCAAGCAGGATATCCGTTGGCTGGGATTTGATTGGGGTGACGGGTTTTTTAGCGCGGCCAACCTGTTTGAAACCATGTATGACATTGCTGAGCGGCTCATCCAAAACGGTCAGGCGTATGTTTGCGAATTAACCCAAGAGCAGTGGAAGACCTATCGCGGCATTCCGACAGAACCCGGTCGTGAAAGTCCGACTCGGAATCGATCACCAGAGGAGAACCTAGATCTGTTTCGACGGATGAAGGCAGGGAAATTCGCTGATGGATCGCTTTGCTTGCGTGCCAAGATCGACATGGCGTCGCCGAATATTCATTTCCGCGATCCAGTTCTTTACCGTATTCTGCATGTGCCGCACTATCATGCTGGCAACACCTGGTGTATCTATCCGATGTACGACTTCGCGCATCCGATTGAAGATGCGATGGAGGGCGTGACCCACTCCATGTGTACCCTTGAGTTTGAAGTTCATCGCCCACTCTACGATTGGGTGATTGATCGCATGGATGAGATGGGCTTGTTAGTGGTGCGCAATGGCGTAAAAATACGCCCGGCACAACGTGAATTTGCGCGACTCAACCTCACTTATACTGTGATGAGCAAGCGTAAGTTGTTGCAACTGGTGGAAGAGAAGCGCGTTTCAGGGTGGGACGATCCTCGTATGCCTACGGTTTGTGGGCTGCGGCGGAGAGGGTATACACCTGAGGCGATTCGTACCTTTTGCGAGCGTATTGGTGTCTCGAAGTATGAGAGCGAAACCGATACAGCACTGCTTGAATACTGTTTGCGTGACGACCTCAATAGCCGATCCTTGCGGCGTATGGTTGTTTTTGATCCTATCAAAGTCGTCATCGATAACTATCCCCAAGGGCAGGTTGAGCAGGTTGAGGCTCAGAATAATCCCGAGGATCCCACGGCGGGGCAACGGCAAATTCCTTTTAGTCGCGAGATCTATATTTCGCGAGATGATTTTATGGAGGTGCCGGCCAAAAAGTTTTTCCGCGTCACACCGGGTCAAGAGGTTCGCTTGCGTGCTGCTTGTCTTTTTACCTGCACACATGTGATCAAGGATGAAGCGGGCCAAGTGATTGAGATTCATGGTACCTACGATCCTGCTTCTAAAGGCGGTCATGCGGTTGATGGACGCAAGATCAAGGGGACGATTCATTGGGTGTCTGCCGAACAGGCGGTGCCGCTGACAATCCGACTCTACGATCGGCTTTTCACGGTGCCAAATCCATTGGGTGATGATACCCGCGATTTTCTGGAATTCCTCAATCCCGATTCCTGCCAAATCACACAGGCGTTTGGTGAGCCCGCACTTAAAGAGGCGCAACCCGGCGAGCGTTTTCAGTTTGAGCGTGTGGGGTACTTTTGTGTGGATACACGTGATTCACAGCCTGGCAATCCGGTTTTCAATCGAACGGTGACGCTCAGAGATTCATGGGCCAAACAGATGACGGGTCCGAAAAATTAAAGTGGAAGAAATTTAAAAATGGCAAAGAACATCGTTGAAAAAATTCTAGCGTGTCATCGTGTTTCAGGAGAGTTGACTCCTGGCTGCGAACTGGCGATTCGTATTGACCAGACCTTGACGCAGGATG
>CAZSUM010000131.1:7629-7902 GCA_964610015.1 uncultured Lentisphaeraceae bacterium | reverse complement strand
GCATGGCGACTACCCAACGGCTGAGCACTGCTATGCGCCCCTGAATCCATCACAAACCGCTTAACCCTTTCAACCTGACTCATGTCACTTTCACGCACATCTCGTGAAGATATCGTCATTACGGGCATGTCCTGCCGGTTTGCCGAATCACCGACGCTTGCAGATTTATGGCGAAATATTATTCGTCGTCAGTCACTTTTAACTCCTTGGCCCCAAGAACCCACTGACGAAGCGGATCTCGCTAAACTTAACCTATTCGATCGACCGCTCCCT
>CAZSUM010000131.1:0-7619 GCA_964610015.1 uncultured Lentisphaeraceae bacterium | reverse complement strand
TCTACGCCTGTACCCCGGCTGACCAGTACTTTCCTCACACACTCAATGCTGGCGAAAATCAGGATCTCTTCTTCACAGTACAACTCGCAATCGATGCGTTACGCGACAGCGGCAATACCATCAACAATCTTCCAACCGATCGCGTCTCACTTCACCTCGGTTATGCACCTCCCTTTAATACCGCATCGGTTAATTGGCTTCAACATACACTCTTCATTGACCAGACCCTTGGCATTGTCAGAAAGTTTTTTCCTGAAGCTGGTATGGAACAGATTGATGAAGTTCGCAAACAGTTAACCGAATCTCTTCCCGCGCCAAACCCACAGGCCTTCCTTTCGGCTTTTGGTTCTGTCATTACAGCTTGGACGGCACACTATCTTGGTTTCGCTGGACCCGCTTTTATTGTGGATGCGGGCGCGATCTCCGGCCATCAAGCGCTACAGGGAGCCATGGATGACTTGCTTTCGCGACGGGCTGACATCGCTTTAGCTGGCGCAATTCAACCGCCTCTGACTGGACCTTTTCTAAGAGGGTTTTCAGGTTCATTCCCCTTTTCAAGAGGAAAAACACTCCAACCCTTCAGTCGTGAAGCCGACGGGACGCTTCCCGGCGAAGGGGGGGGCTTCTTTGTCCTGAAAAGGCTTAAAGATGCTGTACGCCATAGCGATCGAATCTATGCCATTATCCGTTCAACAGGCATTGCGGCGGCATCGATGGATCAGCACCACCGCGTCCCTGCACCGGAACGTATCACACGTGCGATCAGTCGCGCGCTTCACACTGCCGAGGTCACACCGGACACAATCCAACTCATCGAAGCGCATGGATCTGGCATCCCCCACTCTGATCAGACTGAACTAAAAGTACTACACGATCTTTACGGAGATCGTGTTGCCGGACAACCGCTAACGGGCATTGGTTCCATCAAAGGAAATATCGGACATACGTTGTGGGCCTCTGGAATAGCGGGCATTCTCAAAACCGCACTGGCGATCTCACATCGTACCCTTCCCCCAAGTGTTGCGGTTGAAAAACCCTATGCGTCCATCCAATCTGCCAAATCGCCACTTTACCTGTTGACCGATGCCCGCCCCTGGATTCGTGGTAACAGAAAAGATCCGCGCCGCGCCTGTGTTACGGCCATTGACTTTACCGGTACCTGCGCAGCCGCCGTACTTGAAGAGTATCCGGAGGCTACATGAGCACAACGCAACACCTCTACGACGCCTTCGATAGCGAACTGATTTTGATTGGCGCACAAAATGATAGCCTACTGGCTACAACAGTGAAGCGTCTCCTCCATTTTCTCGAGCAAGCTCCGGATGCCCTGCTAGAGGATATTGCCTACACCTGTGCCTGTTCAGCACGTCAAATGCCGTGCATTATTGCCGTGGTCGCCTCTTCAGTTGCTGATTTGCGAGACCGACTGACCATTGCACACAAAAAACTCGATGAATCTGCCAGCCGAATCCGCGACAAGAGTGGCACCTATTTCTTCAGGGAACGGTTACGCCCCAGCGGCCGAATTGCATTTCTTTTCCCAGGAGCCATCTCTTTTTATCCAGACATGCTACGTGACCTTTGTCTGAGTTTCGACATCTGTCGTGATGCTTTTGACGAATTAGAAGAGGCGTTGCAACCCAGTGAGGCCTCTTGTTTCTCGCCTGCTGACTTTATTTTTCCCGCTGCGGCCTGCTACCGAAATGATGCAAACGCTTTCAGCGCCAATGCTTTTTCTGAATCCTTTATCGCAGCGCATGCAGCCAACACCGCTTTTTATCGTCTCTTCGAACGTATCGGCGTGACACCGGATGGACTGGCCGGATTCAGTGGCGGAGATTTTGCAGCACTCGATGTCGCTGGCGTATATGGGAACCTCTCACGTAACAAACGAATTGTTTTTTTGCGTGAGGGATACCAAATGTTGAATCGGTTAGTGGATCGTGAAGATTTGCCAGCCTGCACCATGCTCACCGTACTTGATGCCTCCCGCGAATTGATCGACAGCCTCATTTTAAAACATCCCGGACGCATCGCCCTCGCCTTTTTCCACAGCCCACGCCAACAAACAATTGCCTTTTCTCCTGAAATCCTGAAAGAGGTCACAGCGGTTTTGCACAATTCAGGAGCGAAGACGATGGCTGTACCCATGAATCGCTCGTTTAACACCCCTTGGTGTTCCAAGATCTTGCCCCCCATCAAACAGTTCTTATCACACTGGGTTCGTCACACGCCAAAAATCCCGGTTTACTCCTGTGCCACTGGTGAGCGCCTGCCAGCTCAGCCCCGAAATATTCTGAATCTAACTGCAGACCAATGGACCTCCCCTATTCTTTTTGACACAACCATTCGCCAAATGCATCAAGATGGATTTAGAATCTTCATTGAACTCGGTGCGCGTGGAAACATCTCCAATGCGATTGATGAAACATTGCGCGGGTTACCGCATCAAGCTGTGGCCGTTAACCGGATTCACCGTTCTGGGGTGGTTCAACTCCACCATGCCCTCGGCATCCTCGCGGCGCAAGGTGTGCAAATCGATCTAACCATGCTTCACAGCCATCGCCGACAGCACCTCCTTGATTTTAACAAGCCACTGGCCTTGAGCGTCACCACCGACCACCTTCTGCATCTCAATGGTCATCTTCCTAGATTAACGGTCTTTTCGCCATCTGGAGAGTTTCTGACAGCCCCTCGTTCCCCCTGTTCTTCACGTAAAACACGCGCGAACCGTAAGAATCACATTCCCTTAGACTTTGGCGCTGACTTTCCGATGCTGCCCCATGCTGAAGTCCTTGATGATCAACCCGGCATTCTTGAACTCGCCAAAGTGATCACACTCGAAGACTACCCCTTCTTACGAGACTATGCGTTAGGAACGACACAACTATCCTATGCCGACCCAACGCTCAAAGGCTTGACGTTGCTTTCCCTGATCTCTGGGCTTGAAATCATGTCAGAAGCCGCATGTAAACTCGTACCCCGGCGACGCGTAGCACAAGTCGATAATCTCCGTGCCACACGCTGGGTTGGTTTTGAACGAGGCTCCGTGCGTCTGATCATTCGTGCTGAACGAATCGCTTGGCCCGATACCCGCTATGCTGCGGTCAAAGTTCAACTCCGTGACGATGCCCCTAACAGCGCCTTTACCTGGCCCATTATCGAAGCAACCATTTTGCTCTCTGCTACCCCGGCCCTCTCAGTTCCCATTCAACCCCCACCCCTTTCCAGACCGCGTCCAGTCAACTGGTCTGGCCATGATATCTATCCCGATCGCCTCTTTCATGGCGAAGGATTACGCATTGTTCGACATGTCGACCTATGGAGTGAAGAAGGAATTGATTTTGAGATCGAAGTCCCTGGACGTGAACAGGCTGTGCGGGCCACGCGTATTCCGCTCTTTTCCATCTGGCCGACCTTAATGGATGGTATTGTTTCCTGTTTCTCGCTTTGGCGATCACATGAGAAATTCGCCGGTGCCATCTCGATTCCTTTCCGTGCCCGACGCATTGTTTTCCACACATCGAGTTTTACAGAGGGGATGCGGTTGCGCGGCTATCTCCGCCTCATTTCCGTGACCCCGCGTTCGCATGTGGCTGATATTCAGATCTCCGACGGGAATGGCAATCTGCTCATTCACTTTCGCGGTTGGGAAGAGCTTTGCGAGCGTGTTCCGCCTGAATATCAACAGTATATCTTGCACCCTTCTGAGAAATGCCTCACACAACCCCTTCCGCTTGAGTTACTTGGAAATCCACCATTGCCTGTGGCCGGTGCTGTTTCCACCAACATTCCCTTTAAAATTTTCGAAAACAATCAGGAACTCTGGCTCAAAACGCTGGCTTATGTTCTGCTTTCGCCTACCGAGCGTGAAGAGTGGATTGAAATGCAAGGCGCGACCAGTCGCCGTGTCGAGTGGCTCTTTGGCCGTGCTGCAGCGAAAGAATCAGTTCGCCGTTTTCTGCAACAATACCATCAAGCTCACTGGACGGCCGCAGACATCCCCATCTGGGCTGATGATTCAGGCAAACCGCACCCGCTGGGTCCATGGCGCGAACACACCTCCGCCTCAATCGACCTCTCCATCGCACACACATCCAAGTTAATTGTAGCAGCGGTCGCAGCCAATGCACGCATTGGGATCGATATTGAAGCGCTTAATCGTGACTTAAGCGAAGACTTTACCCGCGGCGTCTTTACCCATGAGGAGTTGGAACTCGCTGCCCAGACCGGAGAAGCCCCTACTGCAATTTTACGTTTCTGGTGCGCCAAAGAAGCCATCTCAAAAACCCTAGGAACAGGCATCCGCTACAGTCCTCGAGATCTGCATATTGTCGAGATTGATTGTGTCTCAGGCCAAGTTCAAATCGAATTACTCGGCCAATGGCTGGATCACTTTAAACAGTTAAAAGGGCGTAAAAACATTATTCACACCTCTTTATACGAAGGCCATGTCTTTGCCTCCTGTATCCTGCCAGCGTCCCTCTTCGACTCCGAATAAGCCCCGCTCACACCTGACCATAGAACATAGGGCATCACAACATCGGGCCTGATTATTTTATGACATCAATCTCATACCAAACGGTCTGGTACTGGGCACCAATCTTGACACAACATCCGCTATCTGTTTTGACAACCGGAACGTCTTGTTTACGTTCACCCTGCTCATTAAGCGCGTAACAACGCGTCTTTGCAACATCGGAGGGCAATGTCAAAAGAGCGGGAATACCCTCGGCCAGCACCGTCCCCTCACCCCAGTTCACTCGATCGTTCAAAGCCGCCGTCGCCAACGTATCCGCTACTGGCTCAAGCGTTGTCCCCTGATTTTCCGATACACCCGTCGCGGTCAACAGAAGCGTGGTTGCACCGCTCTTGCCAAAACCCGTGGCATGCTGTGAGGTGAGTGACACCGTCGCCCAGCCCAGACGCGTTTTTCCAACAGCGACTTTGACATCACCTAACACAATCTCACGACCTTCCGGGAAACCACTGAACACCTTTGTATTGGGCGTATCCACGGTCCAGTAGGCCTTTCCTTCTTTCTCTAAATTCCATGTGAGTTCACCAGTATCACTGCGAATAATTTTACCCAAAGTTGCTTGATCCGGAATCAGCGTAGAATCGATAGGCAACGATGAAAATTGCATCGCGACCTTATGAACAAACGCATATTTGCCATTGATCCCACAATCGTTAATAGTTGCAGAAATTTTCTTTTGTCTAACTAACTTTTCAAAATACGTCGCATGATCCAACGTTGCAACCACACTTTCCTGCGCCTCCTGCACATCACCACGCAGATACATTGCCGCACAAGCAGGTAAATGGGCGAGAACATCGGTCCGCGCAATCATGCTGAAAAAGTAGGTGTTACGTTTTGGATTAAAATCAGGGCTATGATTGTACGTATACTCAAAGACACCATCCCAACCCTGAAGCGCACCGTATGCCCGGAGCATCGGCTGGCCTTCGGCACCATACTGGTTTGGAAAAGGATGATTGTATTCGCTGATTGTATACGGCTTACCAAACACCCGTTGCATGGCCAGTCCCTGAATGCAAGAGAGCGAATTCACCATGGAGATATTGCGAATCTGCCACTTGGCGTTGACACTTGGGTGACACCAATAGGAATGATTATCAACATAGTCCAACTCAGACTGTAACTGAGGTGGACTGTAGCCAAGTTGTGTCCCTGAGAGAGGCGCTTTGGCCTTCAGATCATTCTTCACGTAGGTGGCAATTCCTTGCCAATAGGCACGTTCTGTATCCCAGATAAACTTGGTAAAATCGTTGGCAACCTGTGGGGCAATAAAGCCTTGATTTTTAACGAGCGGCACACTGGCATTCTCGATGCTACACGTCTCGTCAAACGTTGAGATCACACCGCTCTGGAAGGAAAGATCATCAATCTCATAGGTCCCCTCAGGAAAACGCGTAAACTGGATCTCGGCCTGATCGCTTGTATGCGAACTGATAAACCCAAAGGAGTGTTGCTGCCATTCTTTGTCAACTTTGATGATGTTATGCAGTCCCAGCGAACGCCAACCACCAGTCTGATCCGCCACGGCAAAGCCCAAGGTGACACCGCCACCTCCCGTGATGCGCCGAACTTTGAAGGAGACCGTATAGGGCTTGTCTTTCTGAACTGAAACACGACGAAAAAGTTTCGGAAAGAAATTCACACCCCCTTTTGTCACAGAAACCGTCAAAACTTCCCCCACCGTCGCTACGGATACCGCTGCGGGACCTTTCGCAAGAATCCATTTCTTTCCATCGACCGTTACCGGCTGATCAAAAGCCCCCTCTCCAACCTGTTCGTCACTCAGTGGTACCGAGATCAACTTCCAAGCGGTTTTCATCGCATCGGTCGAACCATAGGTTTGCTTTAGCCAAGTATTCCATCTTTTTTTCAGCTCCTCAGCGGCGCGTCCGGAAAGACGATTGATTAACCCGCCATGGTAATTGTTAAAAAGTGCGTTTTCGTTATTGATCTCAATCATTGCGACACAGGGATCATCTGTATACGCTAGGTTTGTATAAGGATTCACCCGCGTCAATAGCGCCTTGGCGTACGCTTTCTCAGAGGCGATCATGCTCGGATCGATGAAACTCATGCCCTTGGGAAAGCGAGCGACATGCAAGTTCATATTGATATAAATGCCCCGCTTTTTGAGCGCTGCAATGAGATAATCCTGACGATCAACTGCTTCTGGATCAAACACAAACGGGTGGGATGGATCTGCGGAAAAAGCATTGGGCAACCCGTTGCCCTTACCAAAAATTCCCGTCTCTTTCTCCGTCATGAAGTTACCGTATTCAGCATCAAAGTAGTGCAACCGCACACAGTTGATGCCCAAGCGAGCAAGTCGAGTAGCAGTCTCATCAGCCTGTGCATGCGTTGGAAAATTGGCTGGCCCCGTCAGATTGGTCGCGTTAAAGCGAATACGTCCTTGATCTGTTACGAAATGCCCATCCGCAACCCTTACAAATCCATGTTTGCCAGCTGGCGCATCTAATAAATGCGCCATACTGACCGCATTATCTGGTGAGTTGTAAGAAATTAGAAAAGGGAATAAGGGAGGCAAACTCTCTGCCCAGCTTCCGACTGCCAACAGTATTACCGCTAAACTGACTTTTTTTACACGCATTGTTGTCTCTTTGCTTTGCCCTGACCCTATTGGCATTAAATATCAACGAAGCGGGGGTTCACAGTTGGGATCCAATTTTTGGACACCCATCATGGCTTTATCTCTCAGATTTGGGCTGACATAGCGCCACACCAGCTTTCGCTCACGTGAGATTTCAAACATGCCTGTACCCAACCCCTCTTTGTCATACGCCGCATAACACCCGATAACCAAAGATCCTTTGGGCAAAACCTGAAAGCCCGTCATATTTCGAATGTGTAAATCAGGTAAATCCGATGCTTTGAACTGCCAGACCTGCTGGCCTGCTGCATCATATTCGGTAATCTCGCCTAATGACGAAATCATGGTATTCCCATTCTCCAGCCGTACGGCGGCAAAAACCAATGATTGGCAGGCCTTCTCCCAAACAATGGCCCCATCTGGATGATACTCACACACCCGTTTATTTGCGGCCTCACAAACCAGATA
>CAZSUM010000130.1:3077-7909 GCA_964610015.1 uncultured Lentisphaeraceae bacterium | reverse complement strand
ATTTCCAATCCACGCTGTATGTCGCCGCATCGACAAGAATTGGCCCCACACCGCCTCACGAATCCGCTCTTTCAGATCAGTCGCGCTCCAATTGAAATGAGCACGAAGACCCGGCACCGAGGCCAGCGGTGTAATCTCAGGTGTAAACCACGGCAAAGCCACGTGCTCAGGGACACGGCTCTCTCCACTCCCAAAAACATCACGGTCAAACGTAGTCCAATCCAACCCAGCTTCCTGCCGCAAACGGTCACGCGCAAGAGACCCATTTTTGAAACACGTTAAACTCATGAACCCACCAGCAGGATTGCCAAACACATGACCATACCCATCAGGATCAGTCCGATAGTTGTCAAAGGCCGCAAACAGCGTGTCACTGGTCCCTAAACTGACCACGCCCATACCTGAACGACACGCACCCGTGCCGATGAGGCTGGCAGGATTATCCCCTGTCCAAACAGCCACCGGCAGACCGGCTTGTAAGCCATACTTTTCAAAATAGGGATGCAACTTCCCCGCTACACCAGTCGCAACGCGTGGTAACTTCGCTCGCAAGCTAGGTGCTGTAAACTCTGTAATTTCGTCATCCCAAGTCTGCGTCTTCAGATTCAGCAAATTCATTCCCGCCCCATCGCCTGTATCAAGCGGGGCATCTGCACCGATAAGGACCGAGCAGAGAAATGAGCTAACAAGATGAATACGCGCGGTTTGAGCATAGTGCTCAGACTCTTCTTGCGCAAATTTTCGAATCTGCGGACCGGTAAAACGCTCAATCGCAGGTGATCCCGTATCACGCTGTAACCGCGTACCGAACTGTTTCATCAACTCACAACACGCTTGCGTCGTTGAGCTGTCCATCCAAATGGGAGAAGTTGAACGCGCGAGCGCTGGAGCCAGCTGACTCGCCAGCGTTTCGTTCTTTGATAATCCAGCTAGGTCAGCCGCAAACCGCTCTCGCAAATAAACTGACCCATGTTGCTGGCCATCTCCCCCGATTGCCACGACATCAGCCAGAGACCCAGCTGACTCACGCAGTCGAGCCAGCAAGAGATCTAGTGCGGCCAGCCACAGCAACGGATTGGAGTGTTTTACCAGTGGATCAGCGTGAGGCAGGACACCGTCAGGGCATCCATACTGCGGCAAGTCGATACCGTATGAAACCGATGCCCGCCCCACAACTCGGCCATTCTCAGGGTCGATCACCAACGCTTTGACACCCTGTGTACTGCTGTCAATCCCCAGATAGTGGCGAGTCATACGTCTATTCCTTCACAAAATGCGCGACAAATCCACCGTTCTTACGAATTGCCAACGTCAACTGCTCCTTACGTGTAACCAAACGTGTCTCCCGCACATAAGCATCATCACGATCGGCCTGATCCGCATACGTCGTCATGCGGTAAGACCCACGCCCGAGAAAGTCACACGAAATTTTAAGCGTCTGTGGTTGATCGGCATTGATCACGCCAACAAACCAATCCTCTTTATCCCGTTTGGCCATTGCAACTACTTTACCAATCTCTGAGCCCGGTAATACGCGGGTTTCACTCCAAACCGCCGGGATCGCACTGAACGTCTTTACCGCGGGATTCTCCAAATACCACTTGGGATGGTCTGCATAGCAGAGAAACGGCGAGTGGAAGATCACCGGCTGAGCCAGTTCTCGCGCCCACGTAAACCCGTTCAGTTCCGCAGGATTGAAAACCGTCGGTGTGTAATCTGCGCGTCCTTGCACATTACGACAAAAAGGAAGAATAGTATCGTAGCTGGGGGGCTGCATCCGTTTATACCTTGAAATATGCCACTCATGCCCACGAACAGCCTCACGCGTCAAATCATGCGGCCACGTCCGCTCACGCCCGGTGGGTTTTGTGGCACCATGAAAATCAACAAACAACCCAATCTTCGCTGCTTCGCGGAGGGTGTCTTCATACCACTGAACCCACTCACTGCTAGCTGGCGGCATAAAGTCGATCTTAATTCCGGTTACGCCGCAATCCTTAGTCCGTTGCATATAGGCATGACGGGTGGCATCATTTGAAACTTCTTTACTGTGAACCCAAATAGCGGTTTCGACTCCAATTGATTTGCCATACGCCACCTGCTCGCGCAAACACGCCCACTCGTCTTTATCACCGTCACTCCACCTCTTCCAGCCTTCATCAATCAGGTAATATTCAAAGCCCAACGCCCGTGCGCTGTCGTACCACATTTTCTGTTCTTTCAGCAACGGATCAGGCGTCGACCACCAATGCCAGATTGCGCGTCCCGGTTTGTAAAAGTCAGCCTTGGCCAACCACTCCTCAGGTGCTGGACAAAGATTTTTGACAATATCACTGTTTGCCAAGGTGTTTAAATCCCGAGCCACCAGCGTCACACGCCACGGCGAGAGAACTTCACCGACCAAATTCCATCCATCTTTGTCAGCATGAAAATAACTCGCCAGTGTACCCTCACCAGCAACCCGCAAGCACATATCGCTGTAACGATTCAAATTCGCCTCGGTCAACATCAGATAACCCAAATGATTAGCGAGCCGAACCGTTACGGGAACCCCCATCGGCGTTTTCTTCTTCAAATCTTTGACCAACGCCTCTTCATACACACTTTCATGATTTGCAATTCCCTGTTGAAACCAGACGGTCGCATCCTCCGGCAACACCCAGGCGCTCATCTCACCCGCAACCTTGCGTTGACCAACACCCGGTACGCGATAGCGATAGGCGACCCCATCGTTAAAAGCCCGGACCTCAAGCACCGCAGCCTCACCATCACAATCGTTACACAACAAGGGAATGATCGCTTCTCGATAGTGATTCAACGCTGTGTCATGAAGCCCCTGCACGGCATAACGCTCTTTAAACCGTCGCGTTTTAGCTTTTCCCAGATGCACCCCCTTGCCTAAATCCCGCGCATCAACCGTGATCCCCAACGGCGAGAGAGGTAAAACTTCCTGATCGTCTAAAAATACACGATAGGAAAGACGGCCCAACACATCCACCTCCACCAAAGCCGAAACACTCCCGTCAGGACTTTTGATCTTCACCTCAGCAAAAGAGGTACAGGCAACAAAAAGCAATATTCCCCATCCTATGGTTCTCTTCATTCTTCTCTCCTTTTCTTAGGTCTCTTTCATCACTACCCGTTTAATGACTTTTTTCCTCAAACACAAAATCGTCGAGATAATACTTGCTAGACACTGTGGCCGTCGAACAAAAACCCAACCATTCAACCCGATCGAATAAAGGATCTAAAATCTGCAAGTCCGCAACGGTCACGTCCGGTTGGCCTGCACATTTAATCACAACCGTCCAGAGCTTGTTTGCGAACGTTCCAACCCCGACGGTCACCTGCACCTGTACCCACGTTTCATTGGGCACCTTCGCAATGACACGTTCACCCCGACGTTGTGTGCCATCCGGCTGCCGTATTTGCGTTCGGGCTACCACCTGTCCCTTACGAAAAAGCAAAGAAGGGCCAATAGCATATCCCCCTGTGGGACGGGAAGAGTGATCACGCCATTCAGTAAAAAACTCAGCGCCGGTTTCCATCCGCACCGCAAAACGATTCTCAACCACCCCATTCGTAAAGACGCAGTCGAAAGTTAAATGTGGATTGTACGCGTAGGTCAACCCCGGCGCATCGCGTATTTCAAGCGACTGCTTTCCAGTAAACGCCTGTTTGTCTGTAACAGCAATGCGGTCGCCTTTTTTCTCAACATGGATTGTACCATACGGAATTGGAGCTTCTATCGCCATTTCTTCAAACCCCATTGCCTGTTTGCGCAAATGGAAACGCGGCGGTTCCGGCGCAAAGCATACATCAGGATAGTGTGCGCGCGACGCCTGACGTTGCCAGAGGTGAGAACCATAAACGCCAGCACACCGAACATCAAATGGTTTAAAACCCGCCTTTACAGCAGGAGAGCCTTTCTGGAAACGAAAATCACCCTGTTGCGGATCACGAAAGAGCGGATCAACAATTTGTGAGTCTCTATCATTGCCCGCCGTACGCCAAGCATCCCATGAGTCGCAATTAAACGCATTCGTAGGAATGCCATTAGGATTCCAATAGGTGTTGGCATTAAAAACCACATCGGTGATTGACCCTTTTGCATTAGCATGACCACGCCAAAAGGCTGCACTGGGATTATCCCAATAGATAATATTATTCGTGATGATGACGGTCGTGTGCGCTTCAATACGCGAACGCTGAATCTGACCCTCCATACTAAAAGCCAAAATGTTGTTGCGGAAAATATTCTCGCGTCCATAGTGCTGATGAATACACCCAGTCTTAACGTGATGCACCAGATTATTTTCAAACACCATCTGTGCACTTCCTTCATCAGTGTAGAGCCCCCATCCTCCACGCCCGGTGTAATCATAGGAGTAAACATCGTGAATATGGTTATTGGTCACCACTGTTTCACTGCATTGACCTAACGTATAAATTCCGCCCATATCGCTTAAAACGCCCCAGCCAATGTGATGTATATGATTAAAAGCCAATGTATTGCGGTGTGTTGCGGTTTCGCGATACCCCCAGGTCCATCCCATTGAAATACCTGTATAGTAGAAATCTGCAATATCGTTATGCGTGACCTGCACGTCACTGGCATGACCAATCCAAACACCAGTCGCACCCGTAAAGATACGGCCCCCCCCCTGCAGGATATTGTTATCAATCACAATTTTTCCGGTCAGCTTGTCCGGCAATTCAGCGGCTTGCCATGCGACATCCCCAATGCGCACTGCGCCTCCACCTAGATCATGCAGATAACACCGTTCAACCACACTTTCACGACATCCCTTCCGAAACCAAATCGCATGCGT
>CAZSUM010000130.1:0-3067 GCA_964610015.1 uncultured Lentisphaeraceae bacterium | reverse complement strand
CCTGTATGCGCCACCTCGCAGTCGCGGAAGGCAATCGAGCGCACACCATCCAATTCAATAACCGCAGGTTGCCTACTGGCCGCCTGACCGTCGCCTTGACCTTCTGGGGGCAGATGATAGCCTGCATGTTTGAAACACAAGCCCTTGAAGGAGAGATCTGTAACCCAGCGATTCGCCATCGCATCCCCCCGAAAGTGAATAAACGCCTGTGCTACAGGCGCAATCGCCTCGCTTGTAGCAACCGTTTCATCAGGCAAGGGTAGATAGCTCAACAGCCCCGCATCATCCAAATACCACTCTCCAGGTTCATCCAGCGCCTCCGCAAAATTTTCCAGCTGGTAACGGGGCAGATATGTTTTCCAATGAAAATAGGGCCAGACCGTACTCCGCGTGACAACAACCTGTCCCGTCTCGGGATCAATCGCCTGAACGCGTGCCTGACTGACTTCCCATGAGTGAAAAACCCGCACCACCACATTGGAAAGCATCTCCTGCGATTTTCCAAACAGGGGCGCAATATCCGACTTGTCTGCGATAAACGCGCGATAACTTAAATTTGCATTTTTACCCGTCAGGGGATCAATCCCATACGGCACGGGTGCCTGCATGTAATAATAAGTAAAACGATTGGGCGAACGCGCACGCGTTGCCCTCCGTCTGTTCACATAGAGTTGCTCAAATCGCATCGTTTTGGGTACGCGTATTCGCCAAACCCCATCTGAATTTGCCTCAAAGGGCGGCAACTTGACACCACCCGAAAAAACAGGACATGCCCCACGCGCAGCTTGGTAATTGACGGGTGCGTTAGTCTCGCCGCTATCCTCTGGTTCAAAAATAATGGGCTCGGTCAGTGAATACGTCCCATCGGCAATAATCACATCAACCGCTTCTCCTGCTGGGATCTTTTTTTCAGCGCGCATCTGCCGCACACGTCGTCTGGCGCCGTCGAGCGTTGCCAAGGGTCCATCTTGAGGATCAGCGACAACCCGAGAAAACACCCCTGAAAAGGAGTCGCACCCATCCAGCGTCACATAAAGTGTCAAAGCATGCACACGTGTAAGCGACAAGATCCCAAATATAAGCACCCACCATTTAAATTCCAAACGATTCATACACACGACGCATCTCCCTATCCGGTTAAGAGCTTGAAAGCATACTACTATTCTCTTGATTGAAACAGTAAATACACAGAGTCGCTGTGCACGGAATGGTCACAACATGAACATCTGATTATTTGATCATATGCATGTTATAAAACCGCTTGCCCCAGCACAACGATTGGACTACATTACCTAAAAGATTAACGACTGTGTCGATGCAACGCCTTAGGAAAATCACGATGAACGGACGACCGACAACTGAAACAGCTCGGACAATGGCAGGCGCTAGGGATACCGCCTTATGAACACTGCTTTACCGTCTTGTTCCAATTCCGGTATCCGCGACAACCACACGCGCGGAGCCGTGGCCGATTTTCTCCGCGAAAAGATTAAGTCCGGATCACACCTCTCCATCGTTTCCGCCTATTTCACGATCTACGCCTATGACGCGCTCAAAGAGATCCTTGATCCCATCGAGCATCTGGACTTCCTGTTTGGCGAGCCTTCCTTCGTTAACCGCCTTGACCCGAGCAAGGATCAGAAGAAGGCCTTCATGATCGACGCGGCTGGCTTAGAGCTCGCCAATAAGCTCCAGCAGAAGCGCGTCGCCCAGGAGTGTGCCGAGTGGATCGAGCGCAAGGTGGATATCAAGACCATCAAGCAGTCCAACCTCCTGCACGGAAAAATGTATCACGTCGCCACTCAAGGCGTTGAGGATGCCATTCTCGGCAGTTCCAACTTTACCGTGCGTGGCCTCGGCCTTGGCAACGGCGGCAACAACATCGAGCTGAACCTCATTGTTGACGGCAACCGCGACCGCCAAGAGCTGAAACAGTGGTTCACCGATCTTTGGAATAACGAGGCGCTGGTGAAGGATGTCAAAGAAGACGTTCTCCAGTATCTGCGCAAGCTCTACTGCAACCACTCGCCGCAGTTCATCTATTATCTCACCCTTTTCCATCTCTTCCGTGACTTCCTCGACGGCACCCGCGACCTCGACGATGCTTTGCGGCGCGTGGCGCTCCCGGACACCCGTATCTGGAGGACGCTCTTCTCGTTCCAGAAGGACGGAGCCAAAGCCGCGATCAACAAGATCCTCTCCTTCAATGGTTCCGTCCTGGCCGATAGCGTGGGTCTAGGCAAGACCTTCACAGCCTTGGCCGTCATCAAGTATTTCGAGCTTCGAAATGAACGCGTCTTGGTCCTGTGCCCGAAGAAGCTGAACCGCAACTGGACCGTCTATCGCTCCAACAGCACCCTCAATCCGTTCGTTGATGACCGGTTCCGCTTTGATGTTCTGCATCACACGGATCTCTCTCGTGAGTCAGGCGCGTCGAATGGCATTTCCCTAGACGATCTCAACTGGGGCGCTTACGACCTTGTCGTCATCGACGAATCCCACAACTTCCGCAACAACAAGGTCGCCACCCAGCGACCGGGCGACACCAAGCCGCGCCGCAGCCGCTACCAGCGCCTGATGGAGGACATCATCTCTTCCGGCGTCCGTACCAAGGTCCTCCTGCTGTCCGCCACGCCGGTCAACAACCAGTTATCCGACCTGCGCAACCAGATTTCCTTCATCGCGGGTGCCGACGTGGCGCGGGATGCCGTTGCCGACGCGGCCTTTACGGAGACACTCAGCATCGCCTCCGTGAAGGAAACGATGCAAAAGGCGCAGACGCACTTCACCAACTGGGCCAAGCGCCCGCCCGAGCAGCGCAAGACCCGCGAATTGATCGCCGCGATCGGCGGCGATTTCTTCAAGCTGCTGGACGGCCTCAGTATCGCACGCTCCCGCCGGCAGATCGCCTCTTACTATGCGGGCGAGATGAAGCAGCTCGGCGGTTTTCCGAAACGCCCCGCGCCTAAGGCGATACACGCCCCCATTGATCTGGAATCGCGATTCCTCTCCTTTGAACAACTGGACATTGAGATCAGCGCCTTGCGCTTGGCGCTCTATCACCCGA
>CAZSUM010000129.1:0-7921 GCA_964610015.1 uncultured Lentisphaeraceae bacterium | reverse complement strand
GCTGGCAAGTTCCTTGTTCTTGCCAATAATAATAGCGGCCGCCACAATCGAACAGGCCAACTGAATCAAAACGATCCCTTTACCGGTTAGATTCGACCCCATGAACCCACCGAATAACGACGCCAGCGGCAGACCCACTGACAAAAGAGCTGTTCCAAACATCACCATCGCCTCCTGAACCTCGCCGTAATAAAAGAATTTAGCATGCGCTACACCCGATCAGATGTCAATCCAACGATGCGTTCTCTTTTAATCGTTATGCGTGTTCTAAAAATCAATCCTTGCATGACCCGTCATGCTACAAGGGTATCTCTGCCTCGCGCTTATCCTATACGCGGTCATAAGTCTGAAAAACCAAAAGCGGTCCACCCTCAAACAGGAGCGTAAACGTATCGGCTTGCGCCTCATTCAAAGCCGCCTGCCACCACCGGCTTAACCGTAACGCATGGAGCGGATAGCGTAATCCCTCAGACGTAATTCGCGTCGAGGGATCAAAGGAAAAAATAGAAACCTGCTGACCCGGCACCGCCGGTACACGCGCTGACGTGAGCAGGGGACTAAACAATCCTGTGTCACTCAAGAGCACCACATCAGCAGCCGCTGCAAAATCAACTAGCAACGCGAGATTGGCGAGGGTGTGATCCTCTCGCAAACCGGTCGCGCCCAGAATGACGAGTTGATGCCAACCTTGTGAAAGACAGAAGTTGAATGCTTTTGTCAGATCATTGGTCTCTTGATCAGCACAAGAAACCAGCCGGTCACCCCACTGTGTGCGTCCCTCAACGGAAAGGCTGTCTAAATCTCCGACCACCCAATCGGGTTCACGATCAACCGCACGAATCTTATCGGCGGCACCATCGCAACAGATAATTCGCGCAGCGCCGCGCAATACCGATAGCGGATATGCGTGTTTGGGAAACTGACCATTGGCCAGTACTACAGTTTGGTTAGACAGATCAATCACGGGAAAACGATACACTGAGAAACCATGACTCGTCAACCGCAACACAAGAATCGACCAACCCCGCACGAAGCGGGATTGGTCGCGATTGACTCAGCAACCTTAGCGCATCCACGGCGGACGTGAGGAGCGCTTCTTGATATTCCCCGTTTTTTTGAACTGGGGCTTTCTCTCTTGATCGCGAGGTGCGCGTTCTGACGAATCGTTTGCTTCCTGACGTCTTCCATTGCCCTTCGCCGGCGGACGTCCCCCTTCGGCAGCATGAGGTTTTTTGAAATCGTCTTGGCGGCGGCCCAGCGCAGCGTGGCTACGGGGCTTATCGCCCTCTTTGCCTCTTCGGCGCCCACCACCATTGCCACTACCTGTCCCTGCTCCTTGTGCCGACTCTCCACCGCCCTCGCGCTTCCCACGCGCCCACGGTGGACGTGCCAGTGACTCAGCACTTGGCTTACCCATCGCTCTTTCAGCACGCTCAGAGTGAAACGAATGTGTATTGTCACATTCAATCCGTTTTTTGATTGTGCGCTCAATCGCACGCAACAAGTTGCGTTCCTCAGTACTTACAAATGAGAACGCCACACCATCCGCACCAGCCCGCGCCGTCCGCCCAATGCGATGCACATAAGATTCGGGCTCATGCGGCAAGTCAAAATTGATCACATGCGTAATCGCATCCACATCAATCCCACGCGAGGCAATATCTGTCGCCACCAGCACCCTAATCCGACCCGCTCGGAAGGCATTCAGCGCATCCGTTCGTGCCCGCTGTGTCTTGTCACTGTGAATCGCGCAGGCCACAATATCCGCTTTGCAAAGCTTACGCTCAATCTTATCCGATCCATGACGTGTCCTCGCAAAGACGAGCACTTTGTCCATCTCCAGATGGGTCTTCAACAAATCAATCAACAACGCATCTTTATTGGCTTTTTCAACAAAAAGAACTTTTTGGTTGATCCGGTCAACAGTCGGCTGCTCAGGCGAAATCGTGATCGTCACCGGATCTTTGACCATAGAAAGGGCTAGACGTGTCACCTCAGGCGAGAATGTCGCCGAGAAAAAAAGCGTATGACGCTCTTTCGGTAACATCTCCAAAACACGTTTGATGTCTGGCATGAACCCCATATCCAACATACGGTCAGCCTCATCCAGAACAAACGTTTCAATTGCATCAAGTGACAGATGCCCTTGCGAAATCAGATCCAGCAACCGTCCTGGTGTTGCAACCACCAACACCGCGCCACGATTCAACGCACTCACCTGCGGATACTGACTGACGCCGCCGAAAACCACCGCAAAAGGAGTTCCCAAATAACGTCCATAGGTCGTTGTGCTGGTGGCAATCTGCGCGGCCAATTCACGTGTTGGCGCCAAGATTAATACACGAGGCTTATTTCTGACCATCTCTTTAGGATTAACAGTCAGACGGTGTAAGATCGGCAACAAGAATGCTGCTGTTTTACCAGTCCCTGTCTGCGCACACCCCATCAGGTCACGTCCCTCCAAAAGGTACGGAATCGATTTCTCCTGAATCGGCGTGGGCGTCATATACTCCTGATCAGCCACCGCATGTTGCAAGAGAGGATGTAATTTTGAGAATACAGTATCGGCAAATTCTGCCGGTATCTCACCTTTGGGTTTAGGGATTTGGCGTGGTTTGGTTTCGCGTTCAGCTAACCCAGGATGGCGATTTTTCCTACGACGGAAGGGGGGACGCGTGCTGTTTTCACGCCGCCCATAAGATGACTCGTTATGCATGTGGAGAAGAATATACGTTTTCCGCTGAACGATGTAAAGCACAGACCCCTTATCCAAAAATCTGGGGGCTACCGCCCAAGGAAACCTCACCGACCGTAGAATTATAAATCCCTACATTGAAAATCAGATCAAGAATAGATATAGTCTATTTATCAATGTGGAGAAGCGAATGACCCAACCGATCAAGTGGATAGCGTGGCAACGTCCCATGCGGCATGTGCTTTATGCCTGCGCTCCGATTTTAATGGTTTCAATTTATCTTTTTGGCTGGCGTGTTGCCGCACTGGCGGCCACGGTTTGTCTTGCTGCATTCATTGCCGAGGCTACCTTTACCCGTCCGCGTCGAGAACCCGTCTCATCAGCGGTTTTTGTCTCAGCTCTGCTCTTTACCTTTTCGCTACCTCCAACCTTGCCGTTCTGGATGGCCATTGTGGGCATTGTTTTCGGTATTGTTTTCGGGAAAATGGTCTATGGTGGATTCGGGCGCAATATCTTCAACCCCGCGCTCACAGGGCGTGCCTTTATTTATATCAGCTTCGGTCATGCCATGACCGCCCAGTGGGTCGCGCCTTGGACCCATTTTCCCGCTGGACTGGCACAGTGGGGCTGGTCGGCCGCTTCCGCACCTCCAGACGTTCTCACCAGCGCCACCCCCGGACCGTTGCTCAAACTCGTACCTGCGGTTTTGGCTGAACGCGGCATTACCTCGCTTCCCACCCTCTGGGATCTTTTCATTGGTAACTGTAGCGGGGTTATCGGCGGAACCAGCGCACTCATTACCGTGCTGTGTGGTCTCTATATCGTCTGGAAGAAAGCCGCCAACTACCGCATTGTGCTTGCGGGATTCTTGGGCTTTTTCACCCTTCAAACGCTTTTTTGGCGTTTGGGAATTGGGGGCGGTCTTGATCCGCTCAGTGCCGCGCTCTCTGGTAGCTTGGTCATCGGTCTCTTCTTCTATGCGACGGATCCTATCTCTGCCTCGCAAACCGATATCGGACGCTGGATCTATGGTGCCGCAATTGGCATCCTCTCCTGCCTCATTGCCTCTTTCTCTGCCTGGCCCGCAGGCACCATGTTCGCCATTTTGTTGGCCAATATGTTCGCCCCCATTCTTGATATTGCGATCAAGTCGTTGCAAAATAAACCCTCAAACGTGGTTCGCGCATGACAGCAGCTCGCCATGAGGCCCTCCGGGCTATTCTCTTCATGTTCACACTCTCACTGGTGTTGATCACGGGGGTCTCATCGCTCTCTTTGCTCACCGCAAAACGTGTTGCACGTAATGCCAATCTCGTTTTGCAACGAGCCGTTATGGAAGTTACAGGCGTATTGGTTTCATCTGAGGCAGACGCCATCTCAGCGTGGTTCTCCCGTGCGGTACGCATTGAACCTGACGACCCCATGCGCATGCGCGTGCTAGACCCCGACACTGGCAAAACGCACACGTTGGTTTTTCAACGCACCGTGAGTGGCCTTTGGGGAAAAATTACCGCTGTGGTGGGTGTTGATCCCGCAACGGGCTTGTTTCGTCAAATTCGAATTATCGATCAGAATGAAACGCCCGGTCTAGGTGCACGAATCACCGAGCCGTGGTTCCAAAACCAAATGGCAGGCAAGCGAGGACCCTTCACCTTGGTGCCCGAGGGCACCCGTTCAAACCAAGCGAATGACCTCGATGCCATTACCGGCGCAACAGTCACTTCAACAGCCATTCGCGACCTGCTCAATGGCATTGTCCGCGACAGAGCGTCGCGTTTGGAGGCTGGCAAATGATGACTCAGAAACAGTGGACCCTCTTCAAAGAAAATCTCGGTTCGCAAAATCCTGTCTTCATTCAGATCTTGGGTATCTGCTCAACGCTGGCGGTAACCAATGTGCTCAAAAATACATTGGTTATGTGCGCAGGGTTGATCTTTGTGACCACGCTTTCAAACCTGACCCTTTCGCTCCTGCGCGCCTGGATTCCAACCCGTATCCGTATGATGGTGGAAGTTCTGGTGATCGCCTGTCTGGTGATGCTTGTCGATATTTACCTAAAGGCGTATCTACCGGCCATCTCACGCCAGCTGGGCCCCTATGTCGGACTGATCATTACCAACTGCATCATTATGGGACGTGCTGAGGCGGTCGCACTGACCAGCCCTCCCAAAACGGCCTTGATCGATGGATTCTCCTCTGCCTTGGGTTATTCCTATGTCCTGATTCTGATCTCTATTGTGCGCGAGCTGCTGGGAACTGGCGGCATCTGGGGCATTCCCCTGCTTGGAAAAGATTGGCAGAACTGGGCCATTATGGTCATGGCTCCGGGTGGATTCTTTGTCCTCGCACTCTTGATTTGGATTGTCAAAGGATGGCTCTTCAACACCCCCCAGAAAGCGCAGGCGTAATATGCATGAACTTGGCTTTTTTGCGATTCTGTTCGCGGCTATTTTTACCAACAATATTCTGCTGACCAATTACCTGGGCATGTGTTCTTTTCTCGGCTGTTCGCGTGAATTGAAAACATCGCTGGGGTTGGGGACTGCGGTTGTCTTCGTGATGACCTCCACCAGTGTTCTCAACTGGCTGGTCTATACGTTTATATTGGAGCCCACGAATCTGGTGCACCTGCGTTTCATTGTCTTTATTGTGGTGATCGCCGCTTTTGTTCAACTTGTTGAAATGCTGATTGAACGTGTCTCGGAAACGCTCTATACAGCCCTCGGTGTTTTTCTCCCGCTGATCACCGTAAACTGTGCAATTCTCGGCGTCAGTCTTTTTATGATCATTCGTGATTACACATTCCTTCAGGCTGTGGGCTATGGCCTAGGGAGCGGCATCGGATGGGCACTGGCCATTATTACCATGGCTGGTATCCGTACACGCCTTGCTCAGCGTTCACGCATCCCTCGCGGTCTGGAAGGTGCCGGCATCGCCTTGATCATTGCTGGTACCATGGCACTTGCTTTTATGGGTTTTAACGGAATGGTAAACCTCAACTAGTATGATCGAACTGCTCATAGCGGTTGGCGTCTTGTGCGCCATTAATACCTGTCTCGCAATTCTCCTAATGATTGCCGATGCCACCATCGGTCGTGTTGGCCCCTGCCGTCTGACCCTCAACGACGAAAAAGAGCTGACTGTCATGGGGGGACGTTCCCTGCTCGCAACCCTCAAGGATGAGCAAATCTTCATCCCCTCAGCCTGCGGGGGACGCGGTTCTTGTGGACTCTGTAAGGTGAGTGTACTGGAGGGTGCCGGTCCACTGCTCCCCACCGAACTGCCTTGGATCACCTCTGAGGAGCAGAAGGATCATATCCGCCTCGCGTGCCAAGTCAAAATCCGACACGACATGCGAATTCGTATTCCAGACGAGCTGTTCAACGTCAAACAATACCGCGCACGTGTCAGCGCCATTGAAGACCTCACTCATGACATTAAACAGGTTACCTTTATGTTGTTGGATCCACCGGACATTCACTTTAAAGCCGGACAGTTTATCCAACTCGAAGTGCCCCCCTACGCACTCACCGACGAACCCGTCTATCGTGCCTATTCGATCGCCTCTGATCCGGTTGAACAAAACAGCCTTGAACTCGAAATTCGCTATGTACCCAATGGCATCTGTACCACCTATGTTCACAAGCATTTAAAAGTGGGCGACGAAGTCACCCTCAACGGTCCATACGGCACTTTCGGTGCAACGACCTCTGAACGCGAAATGATCTGCATTGCCGGAGGATCTGGCATGGCACCCATTAAATCAATTCTCCTTGAGATGGCTCGCAAACAAAGCCAGCGCCCCTGTCGTTACTTCTTTGGCGCGCGTTCTCGACGCGATCTGTTTTTGATCGACCCCCTACGTGATTTGGAAAAACGTCTCCCTAACTTCCACTTCATTCCAGCCCTGTCCAAGCCTGAACAGGAAGATAACTGGCAAGGTGAGACGGGTCTCATTACCGAAGTTGTGGGCCGTCAAGTACAGGATGCTTCACAGGCCGAGGCCTATCTCTGCGGCAGTCCCTTGATGATCGACGCCTGTATCACGCTTTTGCGTGAAAAAGGGGTGCCTAAAGATCGCATTTACTACGATAAGTTTTCGTAAAAAGGAGCGCACCGTGAAACAGAGCCACCTGGATGACGAGATTCAGGACCGCATGCGACCGGGCATCATTACCCGTGACGGTCTGCTGGGGAGCGATCGTCGCAAGTTGCGTGATATTCTTGATGCTGACGATGCAGACGTCCGCCGTCTTGGATTAAGTCACCGCGTCATTGCGGCCCGCATGCGTGCTTTACGCGATGCCGGTACGGCAGGCCTTGGCGAACCCATCACGGTGCTGGATCACTTTGAAGTCCGTGTCGATAGTGTCCGCGGCGTGCTGCCCTGCCCCTTTCCTCACAAAGACGGACTCTGCCACAAAGAGTTCATCACTGTGCACAACCTTCACAGTGGCGAACAGATAACCTATACGCAGATGAACATCCATTTGATTGAGGCGCATGGCTTTTACGAAGGTCGTGGAGCGTCCTGTCGGCTGGAGCCGGCAACACTCGCACGCGTACTTGAAATTTCGCCGCCCACACCCACACCCTAACCCTGCGGTGCTGAGAGCGTGTCCGTTTCTACCCGACCCGCCAATCGCTGTGCAGCTTCGGCAACCTGTCGCGGGGTCACGTTATTCTCGACTGATCGAGCCGCGCATACCTCGTACTCAGGAGCCCACGTAATCGGCTCATTGTGCAGGAGGCCCACCTTGACCGGAACCTCTCCCCACGGGGTTTGAACCTGTTCATACCGACGCGCCAAAACTTCACGTTGCACCGCATAGGTACGAATGCCAAACGTGGTCGTCGCTCGAAAGATCCTTTCCCGCAAAAGAGCGGCACAAGCCTGCGGAGCGAGCACACTCAATACAATGCCGGCGCGTCCTTTTTTCATCACCACCGGCGTCTGCCAAACATCCAACGCCCCGCGTGTCAGCAGATCTGCCGTGAGCGCACCCAGCCATTCAGGATTGCAATCGTCCAGATTCGTTTCCATCACCACCACGGGCTCCGACTCTGCGTTACCAACAGACGCCACGGATTCAAGAACTGTAGCCCGCAGAACATTGGGACGATGATTCAGCATACGCGTACCAAAGCCAAAGGCACTCTGCAACACGCGAGTTTCAGTCGGTACGGTCTCAAGCGTTTGTGTCCACACACGCAACAGCGCCGCAG
>CAZSUM010000128.1:5695-8014 GCA_964610015.1 uncultured Lentisphaeraceae bacterium | reverse complement strand
TAGCTTAATGAAACAGGACCACGATATGCGGCATTTAACTTTACAACCTACCGTCAATTGACAAAGTACATGCGCCACCTCCGATCATGGTGTGGCGCATGTACTTTGTCAATCGACCTCGATAATCCATTTTTCTGGCAACCCATCGGTAGGAATGGACAGCCTGTGGATGCGATGGTATTATCAGAGTGTTAAATATGTTTTAATTGATGTCATACGGTTGTAAAAACCGTTCTTATGAGGGGGTCAGATGAACGAGGTTAAGGTTTCACGCCGTCGGTTTATGGCAGGGGCAGGCACATTGATAGCGATGCCCATGATTGTTCCATCGGGATGTGTGGGATTATGTAAAGGGCGTCGTCCGCGGCCGTCAGAGCGTATCCATGTTGGCATGCTGGGGTACGGCACCATGGCGCAGGACAATATTGGAAACTTTCTATTCAATGACCAAGTACAGGTGACGGCGATCTGCGATGTCGTTTCCGAGGGGCCGCTGTATGGGTACAAGGCTGAACGTTTAGGTGGTCGCGAACCGGGGCGTAGAAAGGTGAATGCGTTCTATGCGGAGAAGGCTGGCAAGGCTGATTACAATGGCTGTCAAGTGTTTAACGATTTCCGCGAGATGTTGGAGGACAAGGATCTTGACGCGGTTTGTATTAGTACGCCCGACCATTGGCACGCGTTGAACACAATTTGGGCAGCGAAAAAGGGTAAACACATTTACGGTCAGAAGCCGCTCTACCTGACGGTTCAGGAAGGGCGAGCGATGGTAAAGGCCGTGCAGAAAGCCGGAATCACCTTCCAGACGGGGGCACAGTCGCGCTCGAACGACTATTTTCGTATGGCGTGCGAGTTCGTGCGCAACAATCGGATTGGCAAGCTACAACGCGTCGAGGTCGGTTTGAGAAAGGGACATGCGATTTTCGGCAAGACGCCGGAACAGTTGAGCGAGACCCCTCTGGCGACGCCACCGCCGTATGTCGATTTCGATATGTGGCTCGGGCCTGCCCCCAAGCGTTTGTTTACGCCGAAGATCCACCAGCCGATGCAGTGGCGCTATAATTTGGACTACTCATGTGGGATGCTGACCGACTTTGCGGCGCACCAGCTTGACATTATGCAGTGGGCGCTGGGCAAGGACGGTGTGGAGCCCGTCGCGATTGAGAATATTACGGGGCGGTTACCCTCGTATACCGATCTCTATAACACATTGGATCAACCCTTCACCTTCGAAATTGTGTATGCCGACGGTGTTCGTGTGTTTGTCTCCTCCGAGTATAAATACGGCTGCCGTTTTATCGGTGAGGGCGGTAAGGAAATCTACGTGACGAACGGCAAGATTGAGACGAACCCAGCCGAACTCGTTCGCGAAAAGATCAGGGACGACGAGATTCATCTGATTCGCAGTGGTCAACAGGAGAAGAACTTCATTGAGAACATCTACAGCGGCGGGGTGAACATTTCTCCTATAACCGCGGGGTTCTCGTCTGTTACGCCGGCTGTGTTGGCGCACATCGGCATGCGGTTGGAGCGTACGAATCTGAAGTGGAATGCGACGGACACCCGCTTTGTGAACGACGCTGAGGCTGACAAGTTCCTTGTGCCGACCATGCGTGCGCCGTGGACGTTGGACGTGTAAGCGGAATGAAACGCGGAACAGGCCATCAAAAATAAAAAAACCAAAGCACGGTTGTTACCAAATAATCGGTGCTTTGGTTTGATGCAGTTATTCAAGGGGGAATTTATATGCGAAGGCTACTTTTAAAGGTGCTTACGCTCATGCCGTTGTTGGTGGCTCAGGCCGTCACGCTTTATGTTGCGCCAAACAACAGCAATATCGGTATCGGCACTGAAAGTCAGCCTTTTGCTACGCTGGAGCAGGCGCGGGATGCTGTACGTGAACTGAAGAAAGCTGGAACACTGCCGCCGGGCGGGGTCACGATTGAAGTGCGGGGAGGAGTTTACCCGTTTGCGCAGCCGTTGGAACTGACCGAAGCGGATAGCGGCGTGGAGGGGGCTCCCATCATCTACCGTGCACGGGAAGGTGAACGTGTGCAACTCGTTGGCGGGCGGGTTGTCACAGGCTGGACAAGAGTCAGTGACCCTGCTGTGCTCGCACGCTTGGACGACTCTGCTCGCACCAACGTGTGGCAGGCGGATCTCCGTGGGCAGGGCGTTACCAACCTTGGCCAAATGGTCTCTGATTCCGTATGGACCACCTCGAGTCCTGGCTTGCAACTGTTCTTTGCGGACAAGCCCATGACGCTGGCTCGCTGGCCAAACAAGGGCACCGTCAAGATCGGCGAGCTGATGGTACAG
>CAZSUM010000128.1:1844-5685 GCA_964610015.1 uncultured Lentisphaeraceae bacterium | reverse complement strand
TGGAGCGGCGAGACGGATGTGATGCTGCACGGCTACTGGTTCCACGACTGGGCCGACCAACGCTACCGTGTTGAGTCGATCGACACGGAAAAGCGTATCATCACACTGCCCGCAAAACCCGCGCATGCCTTTGGGTTTCGTAAAGGCCAGTGGTACTATGCCTTTAATCTGCTTTGCGAACTTGACCAGCCGAACGAATGGTTTCTCGACCGCACGAGCGGCATCCTCTATTTTTGGCCACCTGCGGCAGATCCAGGACAAGGTCAGGCGCTCATCTCGATTCTGCCAAGACTCGTCAAGATGGAGAAGGCAAGTTTCGTGACATTGCGCGGATTTATACTAGAGGGGAGTCGCGGCGATGCGATTTCGATCTCTGGTGGCAGTGATAATCAGATCCTCGACTGCGTGATTCGCAATGTCGGAGGGGAGGCTGTTAACGCGTCAGGATTGCGTCACCGCGTGGCTGGTTGCGACATCTACCAAACTGCGAAGGGCGGTATCAGCCTGACGGGGGGCGATCGAAAAACGCTCACGCCGGGCGGTCTCGAAGCCGTCAACAACCACATTCATCACTACAGCATCTGGAAGCCTGTCTACTGCGCAGGCATTCGTCTAAACGGCGTTGGCAACCGGGCGGCGAACAACCTCATCCATGATGCCCCACACATGGGTATCTGGTTTGGCGGTAACGAGCACGTGATCGAATACAACGAACTCCACCACGTTGTCACGCAGTCCAATGACGCTGGCGCTATGTATTGCGGACGCGACTGGGCCGCACGCGGCAATGTGATTCGTTACAACTACCTGCACGACATCTCGGGGTACGAAGAAAAAGGGTGCGTGGGGGTTTACCTCGACGATCAGTTTTCATCGGTTCATATCTTCGGCAACCTGTTTGTTCGTGTGACGCGTGCGGCCTTTATTGGTGGTGGCAAAGACAGCGTTATCGAGAACAACATCTTCGTGGATTGCAAGCCAGCGGTTCACGTGGATGCACGCGGGCTCGGCTGGCAGTCCGAGTTTCACGTCACGCTGGCCAAACAACTTGAGGCTCTGCCCTTTCGTAACGAGCCTTGGTGCTCGCGCTATCCGAATTTGCAAACCATTCTTGATGACCCCGACCGCTCAGCGCCCAAAGGCAACGTGATTGCACACAATATTCAGTGGCGGGGCACTTGGGACGGCATTGAGAAAAAGGCGTATCCCTACTTGATCTTGCAGTACAACATGCTTGATCTTGACCCTAAATTTGTCGACGAGAAAGCTGGCGACTTCCACCTCAAAAACGATTCATTTGCCTTAAAGATTGGATTCAAACCAATTCCGTTTGAGAAGATCGGGCTTCAACGGAATGGGAAATAGCGATGATTCCACACTTGCGTTACACCATGTTTATTCTTGTGGCTGGGGCTACATTTTGTGTTCACGCCCTCGAGCTGATATCGCCCGCTGCCCCTTTTACCGAACAGGATAAAGCGGCGCCACTTGAAGTAATTTCGACGCTTCCTGAGTTCACGCACAGTGGAATTATTCTGGGAAACAAAAAACTCCACTGGAATATTTCGACGCCACTTGAAGTTCTGATTAATAATGAGTGCTGTTCGCTTTTGACATGTCGAGCGGAAACGGCTTTGCCGGGCTGGCATATCATTGCGCCAACTCGAGTCGACATCGAGGCTCCGCGTGCAGTTTTTCCTAGCGAGTTTCCCTTGAACGAAGCTGGCGACAAAGCGTTCTTTACCCGTGAGGTGCTTCTTCAGCCCGACGGAAAGGTCCAAATCACCTGTTCTTGGAAATTTCCTGAGGCGAAAACAAACGACTTCAAGGCAATGAATTTCAGGATTTTCATTCCAAAAAATGTAGCCGTTGGCAATGCTTTTACGCTCAACGAGAAACGGTTGGATCTACCCGCTGTTGCCGAATGGGATGCCGTGCCAAAGAAAGGATTGAGCGAGGGGAAAACTCGGACTTTGTCCTTTATTTATCAAGGTCGCAAAGCCTACACCCTCTCCTTCCAAGAGAGTGCTTCTGTCAGTGTTTCCGTCAGAGAACAAGATGTTCTCGTCCGGACGAGAAGCAATCAGCCGTTTGGGGCCTTCAAACTACTTTTCGATTTTGAAAGGGCTACGAAAAAGAGCGATAGCAGCGGCGACTGCGTGGTAGACGATATTAATTTCACCGCGTGCAACGACATGACCGTACCGCTCTACGCGGGTAGCGCCAACCTGTTACTGAACCCGTCGTTTGAGTCAGGGACCCGTTACTACATGCCCGCTGATTTGAAGTTCACGGATATCTCCTGTAACCTGACGACGAATGCTTATCGTGGCAAATATGCGTATCGACTTTCTCAGGGAGCGATCAACCGAAGCATTTCAGCCATGACCATTCCCATCCTTTCTGGCGTCTCTTATACGGTCAGCCTTTTTGCAAAATCGCTTGGACCCAAAGGAGACAATCTCTTTTTGACGGCGCATTCCTATAACGGCATTCGAAAGACAACCCGTTTTCGTATTGCTTCCGACAAATGGGAACGTTATTCGTGGACCTTCTCGTGTCCGGCACAGGCCGCAAGGCTGGTGTTCAGTTCAGATTCCGAAGCAGGGGTTCTGCTCGACGACCTGCAGGTGGAAAAAGGGGATCAGGCTACGGCATACGCTGGCAACCCTTTTGGGATGGAACTGCTCATCGATAGTCTCGACGGCATGACAGCCAGAGACGATTGCGCACTGAACCCTCGTCTCAGCATCCGGGGCGAGTCGGGATCTTCTGGCAAAATTGCCGTTCAAGTCTCGGACTTCTTTCGGCGAGTGGTGCTGAATCAGACGTTTACGTTCAACATCGAGAGAGATGGACACTGTGTGATTCCTCTGCCGTTGGACAATAAACTCCCGCTAGGGGTTTCGGTTGTGCGCACGACCTTCATGCCTGATAAACAGCCGGGTTATACGGACTTTTTTAGAATCAACCGGATCACCTATGTTGGCAATCAACACAAATTCAGCGGATTTCCTGCCACACGGCGACTTACCTCCGACAAAATCAGTGACTATCCGGAAAGCGAGCTGGATTTTCTTCAATCGATCGGCGTTGGCAAGAGTCGCAAATACTCGTTGTCAAACCTGACGGCAGAAGAGGTTCAGCGGCTGAAAGACAAGGGAATTGAACTGACAAATGTTGAGATCATCACTGTGAAGCGGGTCACGAAGGGGGGGGGGACGTAGCGAGATTCCCTTAATCGGCTGGGAACCTTGTCCAGATCTCTTCGCTCTGGAGAACGTGACTTCCGAACAAGAAGCCGAGATCGAACAGTTGGCCTACAATGCGGGTCGGAACTATCCCTATATTAAAAATTGGATTGGCCCGAACGAGCCTGAATTGAGTTTTAAAACGCTTCGGAACAATCATCCTGAAGAGTTCGCGAAAATTCTAGTAGCCGTGTTTAAAGGTCTCAAGCGGGGAAACCCAGATGCCACCGTGTTCCCGATTGGGGGTGCCTGCAATATGTCGGTGTCTGGAGGTATTCGAGGCACTGATCACATCTTGCGTGCTTGTCGGAAGATTGCTCCAGATCTGAATTTCGACGGAACCGTGATTCATCCTTACCGTTCGTTCCCAGAAATGCCTGACACGGATCGTGACACCGTTGCTTTTCTGGCCATGTTACGCGAAAACGGGTATGGCGATAATCACCCTGTTTACTGGAATGAAGGCGCTTATTTCTATCCGCTGTCTGTTCCCCAATGGATGGGGGTCGCCCCGTGGGCAGAGACGTCCATCAAAGACAGATACTCCTCCATGTTGCAACCAACCCGGATTATTTCATACGGAATCTTGT
>CAZSUM010000128.1:0-1834 GCA_964610015.1 uncultured Lentisphaeraceae bacterium | reverse complement strand
GAGAGAGTTAGTAGCGCCATGTTGTTGAGACATTGGTTGGTGGCGGCAAAATACGGTGACCGACTCCAGTGCGCAACCACTTGGATGCCGCTTCTGATCGACAACCGGAATCCGTTTGCCCGGGTTGCCATGCAAACCGCTTTTCTGCGCATCCTGGGGGATGCCACGTTCAAAAAAGATATCCGTTTTCTGCCAGGAGCGCGGGCGTATGTTTTTGAGGATGGGGAGAAACGTCCCGTTGCCGCTGTTTGGTTTTTTACCGAACGCATGGATAGAGGCAAAGAAAAAGCCAAAACATTGGCACTTTCTCTTGCAGGACTTGAGCCAGATTTTATTGATATGATGGGCAACACCTGTCGTGTCGTTCATGAGGGCACCACGTGGTTTCCGCCGTTGTCGAACTATCCCTTCTTTATCCGAGTCAAAGCGGGGCAGACTGACTTGCTTTGTGAGGCCCTTGACGCGGCCACGATCAAGACCCAGTTCTAATGCTGGCAGAGCCCGCAACCCTCACACCAACCCTCTCCCAGAGGGCGAGGGAGATAGAAACAGCGTGTTTTTATCGCTGTCCCTCGACCGTCAGGCACTAATACGAGAGGTCCGTTAAAGTTGCGAGGCTGTTTGCGTTACGGGCTGTGCTCTAGCAGATGTTTTGGGTTGACTCTTTTTAATCGGCTTTACATAATAAATTAAATCATTTAGCGGGTCGTTTATTGGCGGGTCGTTATGGGCTCATCTTTATTAAACCTACTAATGGAGATAATAAACCTACTAATGGAGATAATTCATGAATACGAGTTGTCTGGTTTCTTGGCTCGCCCGTTTGGCTACAATGTCTTGCATCTTCGGCCTCGCGGCAACCGGGTGGGTATGGGCGGATGATCCTGTTGTTATGGCGCATTTCAAATTTGACTCGAACGATCCACTTGTTAATTCAGGTGCAAGTGACCAGGCGCTGCAATTTACAGGGACAAGGGGTGTCGAGTTCAGAGATGGGTGCGCGGTATTTGATGGCTCAATGGAGGCCGGTCAGTTGTACTTGCCGGGGTTCTCCCTAACGACTGTCAGCGGCACAAGTCCGCTCTACCAGATGACAATTGAATGCTTCGTTCGGAAAAACACATTTGCTCATATGGCTGCAATGGGAGTCCTGAGCTATGGACATAAAAATAGTACGGATTACGCTCCTATTTATATGGGCGGTCTCAGCCTGAGCCGCCTTGCGCGCGGGCTATATACGAAAAACCGGAAGGGGGAAATCGATACGGCAGGGGATGATTTCAACGAGAATGACGGCACTTGGCACCATGTCGCCTTGGTTTTGGACTATTCGGTGCAGACCACAAACACCATGACGCTTTATGTCGACGGCGTTGTGCAGACGAACACGGCCTTCGGTAGCGACGACACCAGATGGACGTCCATTCCAGATTACTACAGCCTCTATATCGGCAATGACAATGTAACGGTGCCGTTTTTCGGTTGGATCGACGATGTGCGTCTTACAGCTGCCGCGCTCACTCCCGACCAGTTTCTGACGGAACGCTCAGCTGACGTGGAGACGATTCCGTTGGGCTACATCTCCTGGACAGGCGGGCTGACGGGTTCGTGGTCGGACGCTGCCAACTGGCTCGGGGGGGAAGTCCCGGAAGCAGGTGCCAACGTTTATATCGGAATGGACGCCAACGTGACGCTTTCACAAACGACGCCGCAACTCGGCGCGCTCGAGCTACGAGGCATCCTTTGCATGGAGGGATGGGAGACAAAACTCAATGCGGGCAGTGTCAAAATTGATACAAACGGCATTCTCACCTGTAAAGGTCCTTACAATGAC
>CAZSUM010000127.1:0-8055 GCA_964610015.1 uncultured Lentisphaeraceae bacterium | reverse complement strand
TATGTCGCTAGAAAACGCTCAACTTCAAGCGCTGCCATACACCCACTTCCCGCCGCAGTGACCGCTTGTTTATAACGGCGATCCTGAACATCTCCTGCTGCAAAAACTCCTGGGATTGACGTGCGTGTCTGATCCGTCACAACATATCCATCTGAGTCCAAATCAACTTGGCCCTTAAAACAACTCGTATTGGGAGTATGACCGATAGCGATAAACACACCTTGTACCGCCAATTCTGACGCTTCACCACTCTTGACGTTCTTCAGTCGCAGTCCGCTAACTTCGCCCTTTCCTGCATCCAGAACTTCCGTTACAACCGTGTCCCAGATAACATCAATCGATGCATGCGCCAAGACCCGTTCGGCCATCATTTTTGAGGCACGAAATTCATCACGTCGGTGCAGAACCGTCACTCGCTCAGCCATCCGTGCGAGATAGAGCGCATCCTCCATGGCTGTGTCGCCACCGCCGACAACGGCAACGCGCTGTCCTTTAAAGAACGCCCCATCGCAGGTTGCACATCCTGAAACGCCCTTACCCATGAGCCGCTGCTCTGATTCAAGGCCAAGATAACGTGCGCTGGCACCTGTCGCGATGATCACAGACTGACTTTCTAATGGATCACCCATCATCAATTCGATTTTTTTTACTGAACCCGAAAGCGTGCAGCCAGAGACTTCGTCCATCAGAAAGCGAACACCCAACCGTTCAGCTTGCTTATGCATGGTTGCGACGAGCAAGGGTCCTCCCACGGGGTTCTCAAATCCAGGAAAATTTTCTACCTCTGTCGTCTGCGTTAACTGCCCGCCAGGCTGCATGCCTTCTATCAGAACAGGCTTCAGATTAGCGCGTGCTGCATAGATCGCTGCGGTCAATCCAGCCGGGCCACTTCCAATGATGACAAGTTGTTCCACTTTGAATTCCTTTTCTTTCGCAAACCGCACACGCGTGACTTCGAAAAACGCACGCAAGGCTTACGTGTAACGCAAGACCTCATCAACTGTCGTGTACCCATCCAGCACATTTCGGATGGCGTCTTCGCGCATGGTACGCATGCCCAGTTCTCGTGCCCGCTCACGGATAAATAGCGTGGGTCGACGTTCGTTAATCAGATCACGAATGGGATTAGTCACCCGTAGATACTCAAAAACACCTTTTCGCCCTTTGTATCCAGTACTATTACACTTGGAACATCCCCTACCGTAATAGAACTGGCGGTCGCCAACAGTAGCCCGCGTCAAATCCATTCGACTCAAGGTTTCGTCATCAGCTGTATAGGGCTCTTTGCAATTCAAACAGATAGTACGCACCAAGCGCTGCCCGAGCACCGCTTCTAGTGTCGAAGCGATCAAATACGGCGCCACATTCATGTCCACCAGACGTGTCACCGCTCCGGCGGCATCGTTTGTGTGCAACGTACTGAAAACCAAATGTCCCGTTAACGACGCTTGCACCGCGATTTCCGCAGTTTCCAAGTCACGAATTTCACCAATCATCATGATATCAGGGTCTTGACGCAAGAACGCCCGCAACACTTTAGGAAAGGTATTCCCAGCACTCGGATTGATCTGCACCTGAACCATACCGTCCATATCATACTCGACCGGTTCCTCTGCCGTCAGCAATTTCTGATCAACGGTGTTGATCCGCCGCAGGCAGGAGTAAAGCGTCGTCGTCTTTCCGGAACCGGTCGGACCTGTGACGATAATAATCCCATTAGGCTTCTCAATATCCATTGTCAGGTCTTCATACACATCTTCCGGCAATCCCACGTTTTCCAAGTCCAGCGAGACCGCGCTACGATCGAGTACACGGAGCACAACGCTCTCGCCATGAGACGTCGGCAGGCAGGAGACACGCAAATCAACAGAGTGCCCCGCCACGGTCAAGGCGATACGACCGTCCTGCGGGACACGTCGTTCAGCAATATTCAATCCAGACATCACCTTGATACGCGAAATAATCGGCAACGCCAGACGACGTGGCGGAGGCGACATTTCATACAATGCACCATCAACACGATAGCGAATCTTGAATTCTTTTTCGAACGGTTCAAAATGAATATCCGACGCACGGTCAGTCACCGCTTGGTACAACACCAAATTGACAAAACGAATAACAGGTGCTGCCGAAGCAGCAGACTCTAAGCTTTTGTCATCGGCATCATCAACATTGAGAGTTGTATCCAACTCAAGATCAGTTTCAAGACTACTGAGCATGTCCGCAACAGTGGCGCTCTCATCGCCATAGAACTCAGTGACTCGGGTACGCACGTCATTCTCACGTGCCAAAACAAACTGCACATCTTTGGTCAAAACGAACATCAGTTCGTCCATCACATGCGGATCGATCAGATTACTCGTTGCCAAAGTAATCGTACCCGCCGTCGTGTAAACGGGTAGCACACTGTACATACGTGCCACACTAGCTGGAATGCTCTGAATCACATCCGTATCGAACGACATGACAGAGAGATCAACGACTTCACAGCCCTGATAAGCAGCCATCATACCCAACAGATCATCCTCACTCACAAACCCACTATCAATCAACAGCGTTCGGATGGATTTGCCAGAATTACGATGCTCATCACGCAACTCTTCAGCCTGTTGCTCATCGACAATGCCATTGCTAACAACCAGATCCAACAGAGGGTCATAGGTCGGAGCAATCGGTACCAAGGTTTCAGCCATTATGTCCTCCTCGACTGGAGTTCTTGCTTCAATTTCTGAACCAACGTGTCTGGATCCTGAGACTTAGTCACCAGATCGTCATACGAAATCGCGCCTTCCAAATACAAATCCATAAGATGAGAATCAAGAGCAATCATACCGAATTTAGCACCGGTCTGAATATCAGATGAAATTTGGAAGGTCTTGTTATCACGAATACGGGAGCGGATGGAAGGGGTTGAAATCATAATTTCAAAAGCTGCCACACGTCCGGGTTTATCGACACGCGACAACAACAGTTGCGAAATAACTGCCACCAAACCAACTGAAAGCTGTGTACGCACCTGCTCCTGCTGATCTGTCGGGAATGCATCAACAATACGATCAACCGTTGCCGCAGCTCCTGTTGTATGAAGGGTGGCAAAAACAAGATGCCCTGTCTCAGCCGCTGTAATGGCAGCCTGCATGGTCTCCAAGTCGCGCATTTCACCCACGAGAATGACATCCGGGTCCTGACGTAACGCCCGACGAATCGCCTCAGAAAAAGTCGGAACATCATGTCCAATCTCGCGCTGTGTCACCACCGCTTTCTTATGTGGATGATAATACTCAACGGGATCCTCAACCGTAATGATGTGAACATCCCGTTCGCGATTGATGATGTCAATCATGCTGGCGAGCGTGGTGGTTTTACCAGAACCTGTTGGCCCTGTTACCAAAATCAGCCCCCTCGGTCGGAAAAGTAACTCTTTGACCTGCTCGGGCAATCCAATTTGTGCCAGCGTTAACAATTTGCTAGGTATCTGACGCAGAACAATACCGAAATGTCCACGTTCTTTAAACACACTGACCCGAAAACGTGCCAGTTCGCCAAAAGGTAACGCAAAATCGGCACCCCCGCACTTTTCAATCTCTTCTAACTTGTCTTCAGCCGAAATCATTCGTGCCAAGGTCTCTGTATCTTCCGCTGTCAGATTGGGGCTGTCTAAGGGTGTCAAAGAACCATTAATACGTAGCATCGGAGGAATGCCAACACGGATGTGCAAATCCGATGCGCCCTCATCCACTGTTGCCTGAAGCAACTCAGTCATGTTGATATCTGGTGTCATTAGTCTGCATCTCCCATGGTGGCTCGCAAAATTTCCTCGAGCGTCGTCATGCCTGAAGCCACTTTCAGCATGCCGTCCTCACGCAATGTCCGCATGCCCATTTCACGGGCACGTGCACGCAAAACTGTTGCTGACGCATGATCGAAAATCAAGCGCTGAATCGCATCGTCAATTTGAAAAATCTCAAAAATACCTTTTCGGCCTTTATACCCGGATTGACCGCACGCTGGACAACCCGTCCCCTTGTACATCGTCCCAACGGGAGCGACCTTTGACATGGTACCCAGCATCTTAAGTTCACGATCAGTCGCGTGGTGTTCAGCACGACACTTGTCACAAATGGCACGTACCAAACGTTGCGCCATCGCCGCACGTACAGCAGAAGCCACTAAAAACGGTTTAACCCCGATATCCAATAGACGCGTCACAGCACTCGGCGCATCATTCGTATGCAGCGTAGAGAAAACCAAATGACCGGTCAACGCAGCCTCCATTGCAATGTCCGCCGTCTCATGGTCACGGATTTCACCGATCATCACAATATTCGGAGCCTGACGCAAAATAGATCGCAGGGCCGCCGTAAAATCTAAGCCCACATCTTTATTCACCTGAACTTGGTTGATTCCTGACATCTGATACTCAACCGGGTCTTCGACTGTAATGATCTTACGATCTGGCAAGTTAATCTGCCCCAGACAGGCATACAACGTGGTGGTCTTTCCTGAACCCGTTGGGCCGGTTACCAGCAACACCCCATCGGGCATCGTAATTAAACGCTCAAATTTATTCTGATCGTCGGATAAAAAGCCAAGTTGCGGTAAGCCCAACGAAAGATTGGCTTTATCCAAAATACGCATCACGATACTTTCACCGTGATTCGTTGGAACAGACGATACACGCAGATCAAGCTCACGCCCCTGTACACGGACCTGAATGCGGCCATCCTGAGGAACGCGTTTCTCGGAGATCTTCATATTCGACATAATCTTCACACGACTGAGAATCGCAGCTTGCAGACGTTTGGGCGGGGTGTCCATCTCCTTCAAGACACCATCGATGCGATAACGAACACGAAACGTTCGACCCATGGGCTCCAGATGAATATCCGAAGCCCGAAGTTTGCACGCTTCAGTAATGATCATACTGACAAGACGTATCACGGGCGCATCTGAATCTGATGCATCCGATCCTGTATCCGAATCTCTTTTTTCACTGACATCGATCTCACTATCCGACATGTCCCCATAAATATTTTCAAAGGCCTCAGGATACAACTTGTCGAGTGCAGCCTTGACCTCTTCACGTGGAGCAACAACAGCTTCAACATTTATTTTGAGCACATAACGCAGACTATCAACTGCGTCATAACTCATGGGGTCACTTAAAGCCACCGTAACTGAATCTTCACTGCTGGCAACCGGTACCACACCGTACTTGCGTGCCACATCGCTTGGAATGATCTCAGTAATGGCAGGATCAATGGCATCGGCATTGACATGCACATATGCCACACCGAATTGGGAAGCGATTAAACTGAGCACATCATCCTCTGAAACCACACCGGTTTGCACGAGAATATCTAGAGAGGTCTCCCCCTCTTGTTTAATCGAGCTTCGGACTGCATCCAATTGATCGGAGGTCACATACCCCTGCTCTTCAAGCAATTGAACGACAAAATCATCATTGGATGTCACGATCGATCTCCTCTCACATGGTGGTGGTACGACCTTTAAATACCAGTTCTAAAGGGCTAGTCTTTCTGCTACAAGCTGACCAACACGCTTCGGATCAGCCTTGCCTTTACTCAACTTCATCACTTGTCCAACTAAAAATCCCGCTGCGGCCTTTTTACCCGCCTTGTAATCCGCAACGGATTTAACATTTTCACTTAAAACCTTTTCGACAAAGGCATCCAATGCTGAATCATCACGCACCTGTGCAAGGCCTCGTTCAGCTACCAGCGTAGCTGGCAGACCCCCTTCGCGAAACAGTTCAGGCAAGAGATCTTTAGCTGTTGGAGCATTGATCTCTCCACGCGCAACCAGCATCACTAACTCTGCTAGCGCCGCAGGGGTTAGTGCAGCCTGCGTAATCGACTCTCCACTCTCCGAAAGCAAACGCATGATCTCAGTCATAAACCAGTTTGAAACTGTTTTCCCAAACCCTGGGTCGCACAAACTAACGGTTGCCTCAAAAAACTCGGCGTTTTCACGGCTGTCGGCCAACACGCCAGCATCATATTCAGGAATATCGTACTGCGTCACCATCCGTTCACGCCGAGCGGCAGGCAACTCTGGCAATAACGAACGCCAGATGGCAATCTGTTCATCGGTCAATGCCACAGGCACCAGATCCGGTTCAGGCAAATAGCGGTAATCATGCGCATTCTCTTTGCTTCGCATAGGCTGGGTTTCACCTAAATCAGGCTCCCATCGACGCGTTTCCTGCACCAAGGTGCCCCCCTGCGAAAGCGTTGCGCTCTGCCGTGCAATCTCATACATCAATGCGGCATGGATACCTTTGAAGGTATTCATGTTTTTAATTTCCACCTTAGTCCCAAGCGCCTGTTGTCCCTCTGGACGAAGGCTAATGTTCACATCTGAACGCAGATTACCCTCTTCTAAGTTGCAATCGCTGATTCCGCCGTACACCAGAATCTGACGCAGGGCCTGCAAATAAGCCATGGCTTCATCCGCTGAATCAATATCCGGTTCTGAAACAATCTCCATCAAGGGTGTCCCACAGCGATTAAAATCCACCCCACTGAAGCGGGCATAGTGGTTGATCTTCGCGGCATCCTCTTCCAGATGAATATGATGAATGCGAATCCGCTTTTCGCCTTGAGGTGTCTGAATCGTGACATGGCCTCCCAAACAGAGCGGGCGCGCCTGTTGCGAAATCTGATAGTCCTTCGACATATCTGGATAAAAATAGTTTTTGCGGTCAAATGTACTCAAGCGATTAATTTCACACCCCAACATCAATCCTGACATCACAGTCAATCGAATCGCTTCAACGTTGACGACCGGCAACGCGCCTGGATATCCAAGACACACCGGACAAACGTTGGTGTTGGGTTCCGCACCAAACTGGAGACTACATCCGCAAAAGACTTTTGTTTGCGTTTTTAATTGAACATGGGTCTCGAGTCCAATTGTTTCACGATAGCGGCTCATCCCCCCACCTCCTGTTCAAACGCATGCGCGGCGCGCAACAACGCTGCCTCCCCAAACGCTGGGCCCAACATCTGTAGACCGATCGGCAAACCCGTCGCCGTTTTACCACAAGGCAATGAAATCCCGCAAATGCCTGCTAAACTTGCAGGCACCGTAAAAATATCTCCTAAATACATCTTGAGCGGATCTTGAGACGCCGCCCCCAACCGATACGCCGCAGTGGGTGCCACTGGAGCAACGATCACATCACACTGCTTAAACGCCTGCTCAAAATCACGCCGGATCAATGTCCGCACCTTTTGCGCACGCCCGTAATACGCGTCATAATAGCCACTACTCAATACATAAGTTCCCAGAATAATACGGCGTTTGACTTCCGTTCCAAAACCCTCTGCACGACTTTTCGCGTACAGATCAAAAACTGAATCCGGTTGCGAAGTACGATGCCCATAGCGAACACCGTCAAACCGAGCAAGATTAGTAGACGCTTCGGCTGTGGCCAAAATGTAATAAACCGCCACGGCATAGGCCGTATGCGGCAGACTAACCTCACAAATTTCCGCGCCTGCATTGGCCATCTGATCAATCGCACGACGCACACTGGCCATGACCTCAGGATCACTGCCAGACACAAAATACTCTTTGGGTAAAGCAACACGTAACCCAGCTAACCGTCCCCTCAATGCATCACAATAGTTAGGAACCAACATTTCCTGCGTTGTGCCGTCATGCGGGTCCCGTCCAGCCAAAGGCTGCAACAAAAGAGCCGCATCTGCAACCGTCTTGGTTAAGGGACCAACCTGGTCCAGCGAAGACGCATAGGCCGTCACACCATAGCGTGAAACACGTCCATACGAAGGTTTTAGGCCCACACAACCGCAAAAGGCAGCAGGCTGTCGAATCGACCCCCCCGTATCTGTTCCAAGCGCCGCAATGGCTTCTCCACCCGCCACCGCAGCCGCAGAGCCACCGCTTGATCCACCCGGCACGCAACTCAAGTCATGCGGATTACGCGTTACCTGAAACGCAGAATTCTCGGTGGAGGAGCCCATGGCAAACTCGTCCATGTTGGTCTTGCCGGTGATCACGGCGCCCGAC
>CAZSUM010000126.1:0-8085 GCA_964610015.1 uncultured Lentisphaeraceae bacterium | reverse complement strand
AAGCAAATACGCATGGGTAAGGGCTGATTGCGCCGCCTATGGGATGCTAGTGAATAAATTTCTTTCTGGCTGACATGGGCGTACGACTTTAGAAATCGAGCCATACCAACCTGCGATGGTTAAAAAATCCAATTTTATAATTCTGTGTAAACCAGAGACCGGGGGGGGGATGTCAAGAGAATCACAAACGGGTGCGGTTTTTTATAGTTGGAGCCGTACCTAGCCGTCATTGCTGAGAACTAGCGGCGCGCGGGAATTTTATGTAGCGTGTACTCGAAATCAGCCTTGACCATGAGTTTGACGAGTTCGCTAAAGGATGTTTTCTGCGGATTCCAGCCCAGTAGCTTTTTGGCCTTGGATGGGTCGCCGCAAAGCTGTTCGACTTCCGTTGGACGGAAATATTCCGGGTCGATGCCGACCAGAACTCTGCCGGTCTTGCGGCAAAGGCCTTTTTCGTCGATACCTTTCCCTTCCCAGACCAGATCAATCCCGACCTCACTGAAGGCCAATGTGCAGAACTCGCGGACGGAGTGCATTTCGCCTGTCGCGATCACGAAGTCCTCCGGCGTAGGATATTGCAGCATCAGCCACATGCATTCGACAAAGTCTTTGGCATATCCCCAGTCCCGAAGCGCATCCAGATTGCCCAACAGCAGATTGCTTTGCAGACCGTGCGCGATGCGACAGGCTCCGAGTGTGATTTTCCGCGTGACGAAGTTCTCGCCGCGCCGTTCGCTTTCATGGTTAAACAGGATGCCGTTTACAGCAAACATGCCGTAGGCTTCACGATAGTTCTTGGTGGTCCAGAAACCAAACTGCTTCGCTACGCCGTAGGGTGAACGCGGATAGAAAGGGGTAGTTTCTCGCTGAGGAGTTTCTTGGACAAGCCCGAATAATTCAGAAGTGGAAGCCTGATAGATACGGACAGTTTGTTCCATTTCAAGAATCCGCACAGCCTCGAGAATCCGCAGGGTTCCGATGGCATCCGTTTCTGCGGTATACTCCGGTATATCGAAGGAGACTTTGACATGGGATTGAGCGGCCAAGTTGTATATCTCGTCAGGTTTGACTTTCTGTATGATCCGCACCAGTGAACTGGAGTCTGTCATATCGCCGTAGTGTAGCGTCAGTCCGAAGTTCTTCTTGCTGTCCTCAATCATTTCCCGGATGTAGAGGTGCTCGATCCGCCCTCGGTTGAACTGGGATGAACGACGGACGATGCCATGGACGTCGTAACCTTTTTCAATCAGGAGTTCGGCTAGGAAAGATCCGTCTTGACCCGTAATACCGGTTATCAAAGCTTTTTTCTGAATCATAGTTATATTTTAAATCGATATTGTTTGTTCAGTCAAGCTCTAGCTCGATTTTCTGTGGGGGGTCGATTGACAAAGTAAATGCGCCACCCCGTGATCGGAGGTGGCACGTTTCGTCTGCCAATGAATGGGGCCTCATTCGTCTTTCAAACTGAGCTTGGAATTTCAAATGAGTGGATATCGATCTGCTCATCGGAAGATCGTATGACGAGCCTGGGTACGCCACCATAGAAGGAAGCCCAGCCTGTGTAGGTGCTAGGGGGGCCGACGATATAGTCACAAGCGGCAAGCGCATAATTATCTTCGATTGGATGTCCTGTGGCAGACACAAGGTCTAAACCTATAAATGCTTTGCGATCTACAGGGGCGTCCGAACAGATCAGGAAGCGCACAGATCCTTTCAGTTGGGACGCCATGTCATCCATTACACGGCGATAAAGAGAAAGGGGATAGAAATACTTCCCGTTAGCAAACGTCTTGTAGTCGGTCTGTCGGATATGGATGCCGACAAGATGGTCTGTGCCTGTTCGCACCGACTCAATGAGTCGAGAGACAGCCTCTCGATGTTTAGCAACAGGGGTGAATATCTTGCGGATCAGGAGTCGATGTTTGTCAACAAGTTCCGGTGCTCTGAACGACCAGCCGATAACGAATAGATAGTGGGTGCCTTTTTCTTCCGACAGAAAGGCTTCCTGATTCAGAAAATAGGGCTCATTCCTTTTGTCGTTCGTGTTCCAGATGTTGACGCATCTTAACAATTTTTGTTTCCTGTATACTTGCGGCTGTGTGGATCGGTAATAGATAAATGGAACGTGTTTTGTACCCTCAAAAAAATGGAAATAATCGGCGAAAGCCAGATGTAGGAAGGTGTCGCCATATTCTTCTGCCTGCGCAATAAAATGGGTTGCCAAAATTAGGCGGTTGGCCATACGTCCGTATGGATGAGGCATTATTAACATACCGGAGTTTCCGAAATAGAACGGTTGATTGTTGACGTTCTGGCGTCCGGTTCTGCATTGTTGCCAACGACGATGCCATGGCTGGTTTGTCTCTTCCGCCCGCCAGTAGTCAGTGCAATACCACTTCTTTGATTGAATCTCATTAAGGCCATAGTCTGGCATGGGGAGCGGGGCGCTTGCAAGGTGAAAAAGGCGAGAAATGACGGCACATCACTCTATTTGTATTCCGGTTTTAGCCGATGTTAGACGTTTTCCGACTCGCCGAAACTTCTCATTCGTCTCGTCCGCTACGCGCCATCTCGTTGGCACCTTTTCCGGCTTGCCTCCATTCGTTAATTAACCTACTCTCTTCCATGGTCATGCGTGTGCAAGACACTTTTCCACTTCCCGTGTTCCATGACAGGAAGGAAGTGTAGTTTTCCACATAACCTTTTCAAAACTCTAGGTATTTCATTGGCCGGATGCATGCGCTTTGAGGAAAAAGGAATGTGCTTTGGATAACAGCTTACAGAGTTGGCAGCAGAAAATGATCGGATGTCCGCTGGTAGACAATTCTCCGTCGGATCAGGTTGATTGTGTGACTGTTTTGGCTTACCATTTCTGGGATAATGTGCGATTCGATACACAGTTTGATTATTTGGAATGCGCAATCCGCGAGACATGGCGGCATTGCGGCATGTTGAAAACGGTGTTGGTGGTCAATCAAATCACGCCACGTTTGGAAGCGTTTGCGACGGAGTTTGCCGGATGGGTTAAACTGGATGTGGCGGACACGCTCGTCCCCGGCAACATTTACTCAATGAGTGTAGACTGTAACGCGAATCTTCACCGACGCTTCGATACGGAGTACGTGCTGATCGTGCAGAACGACGGTTTCCCGATTCGATCCGGCCTTGAAGCCTTTGTCGGGCCGTGGGACTTTATTGGTGCGCCGTATGTCCGGAATCGATGGTTCAACAAAATCGTTTGCAATGCGTTGAACTGTTGGGTGAGTAACGGCGGCTTTTCATTGCGCTCAAAAAAAATCTGCGAGATGGCTTCTCATTATTGGCAAAAAAAATATGTCAAGATGCCGGATGGACGTGCGGTTTCCGAAGACATCTTCTACACCGAAACTCTTCCGTTGCGCGAACGAGCTTACCGAAAAAATGTGAGGATCGCGGAGCACTCGCATGCCTTGGCCTTCTCGTACGATGCAGCCTTTCCATATGGCTCTGTGACACGGCCTTTCGGATTCCACGGCCTACTGGCGTTCGAGTTCTTATGTGCGAAGGGATGGATAACGAGTGGAGTCTAGCACGGGAATATGTGGAAAGAATGCGTTTTGATGTCCTGCGAAACAACAACTGATCTGGCAACTTGGCAACTCGCACGGTTGGAAGAGCGGCGTGCAAGGGACTATGCGCCTACTTGTTTCCCTCAGGTCACGGCTCTTGCGTATCACTTTTGGGACGATGCACGTTTCGATCGGCAATTTGATTTTGTTGAAAGCGCAATTTACGAAACATGGCGGCGCTGCGGTAAACTTAAAACCTGTCTGGTTGTCAACAAGACGACACCGCGGATCGAAGCTTTTGCCGAACGGCATGGGAATGAGGTTGAGGTGCGTGTCAACTCCGCACTGGTGCCTGGTAATCTGGTTTCAATGAGTCTCGATTGTAATGCCCAGCTACACCGCTATTTTGATACGGAGTACGTGCTTATTATCCAGAATGACGGGTTTCCTTTGCGGGAGGGACTCGGTGCATTTCTTGGCATCTGCGACTATGTGGGGGCACCGTTTGTGCGGAAAACGGTTTGCAACAGGCTGTTCGGTTTGTGGCCTCGTTTTGCTGTTGGCAACGGCGGTTTTTCCTTGAGGACGAAAAACATTTGTGAGCAAGCCTCCTATTACTGGAAGAAGCGATACCATCGACTGCCGCAGGACAGCCGTTTCGTGCAAGAAGATGTCTATTATTGTTTTGTGTTGCCGTTGCTCGAACCTGCTTTCCGTAAGCAGATGCGTTTTGCCCCAGTTGAAGTAGCTGAGCGTTTTTCTTATGACCGCCTGTATGGTGAGGATGTCTCGTCCTTGCCGTTCGGTTTTCATGGCAACGGCGCATTTCGCTACTTAATGGGTAGTGAAAGCTTTAATCGTGCCAAAACCGATGGAGCTTAATCCATGACCCTCTGGATGCGTTGACGAGAAGAGGAAAAGATGTTGATCCATGGAACGTGTAAAGCAATTGAACGACGCCAATCATGCAGTCTGTCTGTGTGATTTATTTGCGACATTATGCTAGAGTTCCGCTAACAAATTAGTTGGAGGATAGCGATGGGTGCTGTTCATAATGCGGTTGTTTCTTGGTTGAGGCTGAATTCGGGCTGCTACGCGAACAAACTGATTTATCGGTATCTGATGTCGCGGGAGCAGCCTTGCCGAAGGGAGCATCGGATCAAGGGAGGCAGCAAAAATCCCGATAAGACATTCTACATCATCCGGAGGGTGGATAAGGTCGGTCTTTTTTCGTATTACGCGACAACTCTTGGGCATATCAAATATGCGCTGGACAAGGGGTATAGCCCTGTCGTCGATATGATGAACTATGAAAATGCGTTCATTAGCCATGACGAACTGGGAAAACAGAACGGGTGGGAAGATTACTTTGAGCAGCCTTGCGGCGTGGGTTTGGATGAAGCTTGCGCCAGCCGTAACGCGATCTTGAGTTATGTTGGCGCAACATTGGATCGGCCATTCGTGTCAGCCGACTTTATCGAGAATCGCAACGGTTCGTTGTCCTCATGGCGGAACCTCGCTAGACAGTATATTCGATATAGCCCGACGTCGTCCGCCTATATCAAAACCGTCAGAGAGCGGGTGTTCGGAGGAGGTGAAAGATTTTTGGGTGTTCTTTGTAGAGGCACCGATTATACACACTTGCGGCCCTCCCACCATCCGATACAGCCGAACCCAAGAGACGTCATTCAAAAAGCAGAGCAAGTGATGCGCGAACAGGCCTGTGAAAAGGTGTTTCTGGCTACGGAAGATCAGGACATTTATTTAATCTTTAAAGCGCATTTTGGTGATGCTGTCGTCACAATTAATTCATCGTTTGTCCGGTTTGATGGTAAAAGCTTACTGTCCGATCTGATGTCGCAGGACGCGGATGCACGTCATCAAGGCAACATGGAATATCTTGCAGCGGTTGCAATGCTTTCAAACTGCCCTTGTTTTATTGGTGGTCTGACCAGCGGAACAGTGGGCGTGTTTCTGCTCAGCAACGGCTTTGAGTACAGCTATGTGTGGGATCTTGGCGTCTATGATTGACGTGCGTTCGCGCACGAGGCACTAGGCTCCGGTTTCTAGATGAAAACCTAGGGATCGCTCACCTCGGCAAAGCCCTTGTCTGGCTCAACAGGGTTTGGTATGTTCCAAAACATGTCGACAGTTGTTTATCCTTTCCGGTCTTAAACACCAGTCAGGATTATCGGATGCCCTTTTTTGGGCAACTTATCTCTTCAGAAGTGTCTGAGGTGTCGCATATTAGAGGTTGCCGCCAAGCAGAGGCCTTCGAAGGTGGAGATTCATGGGTGGAAGGGACGCTGGACATGAAGGTTGTGTGGATCTTGAACGGCTGTGGATTGGAGTCCGGTTCGATCACGGGTTCGCCGATCCGTTTTCAGGCGGTTTCATCCCGCTGGCAGGCCTCTCAGACGGGGTTGAATCAGAGACTAATAACGACGTCGGGCGGCGAACGGATGTTGCGCAAAATGGGTTGTGCGATGTCGGCTATGCGTTTGCCTTCATCTTTTTTACTGAAAGAAGAGCCGTTCAAGGCCTTCCGTTTTTGGTCCTATATGGTGACTGCGTGTGTCTCTGTGATTCTGCGAAGACGTTTACCACAGGCGGATGTGGCGATTACAGTCAGCGATTACTTTTGTGATATTGTGCCGGCCTTGCTGATGAAACGGAGGCAGCCGGGGTTACGTTGGATTGCATGGATTCACCACCGGGAACGCGCACCGTTTGAGCGTCCGGGCAACCGGTTGGTGAATGAGATCACTTGGCGCATGCAGGCGTGGAGTTTCCGGCAGATCGCACAGCATGCGGATCAGGCCTGGGTGTTGGACTCGGATGCGGGAGATGAGATCGCCGCATGTCTGCATTCGCTAAGAATGGCCGCCGAACGGATTCGCAAAATGCGGAACGGAATTGATCTGTCGGCACTGCAACAGGTTTCGGAACAGGATAACCGCGTCGATGCGGTGATGATCGGCGTGCGCCCGAACAAGGGTGCCTTCGACATCGTACCCGTTTGGAAAGAAGTCCAGCGATTGCGACCGGGAACGACACTGCGGTTGATGGGCGGCATGGCTGGTGAGGGGGCTGTCTTGGAACAGATTGCACACGAAGGACTCGGCAACGTGATTGACGTCTTCAAGCCTGAAGGCGGCTGGTTGCCGTCCGAAAGCTACTTCGCAAAAGTAAAGGAAGCCCGAATGTTGTTTGCTCCGAGCCATGAAGAGGGCTGGGGAATCGCGGTGTGTGAGGCAATGGCCTGTGGGCTGCCTGTGGTTGCTTATGACCTGCCCGTGTATCGACGTGTTTATGGTGACGCGCTTGTGACCGTTCCAACGGGTGATTATCCTGCCTTCGCGAAAGCGCTGTGCGACCTGCTAGACAGTCCAACACGGTACACCCAAGTGACGGAACGTGGACATCGTTGTTCGGCACAATATGACTGGGATACAGTGGCGCAGATGGACTGGCGTTACCTTGAGAGCCTTTAAGTAGCCTCGTTGCTCTCAGCCTTTCTGGGGACTTGGATGATGTCGTCTAGAACGGTAATTTACGAACCAGACACATCGGCGTAACACGTGTCCGATTTAACAAACACGCACAGATTGTTTTTTGTGTATTTTTCACAACACTTGAATAGAAGGATGCCCTTTGCTACCCTTATAAACATTAACTGCCACGCGTTAGACAGTTCAGATGTCTCTCTCTGTAATGGGGGCTTGATGTTGCGTGCGTACGGTGTGAAAGAGGAGATCGTCGATGGATACATACGCGTTCAATTCAGAAGCCTACCCCGTGTCGCGATGTGGGCAAGATGACAGTCGTGTTGAGGCTGTGTTGCCGCTGATTGGAAAAGCAGGGCGTGTGTTGGATGTCGGCTGTCTGGATGGAACCATCGGCGAGTTGTTTATTAAGATGGGGAACGAAGTCTACGGCATAGACGCGTCTGAACCCGCCCTTGAGAAAGCTTTGGCGCGTGGGATAAAGGCGCGGCGTGGAAATGTCGAAGAGCACTTTCCCTTTGATGATGCGATGTTCGATGCGGTGTTCGCGGGTGAGATCATCGAGCACATCTTTGATATCGACAGCATGCTATCCGAAATCTCCCGCGTTTTAAAACCCAACGGCAAATTCGTTGTAACCACGCCGAATCTCGCAGCGTTCGGAAGGCGTCTGCTATTGTTGCTGAACCGCAATCCGCACATCGAAATTTCGTTTACGGATGGTGCTGCTGGGCACATTCGATATTTCATTCGCCAGACTCTTTTTGCCATTCTCGAGAAGCACGGGTTTATCGTCGATGCTTTTTGCTCTGACGTCATAAACTTTAATTCGACGGGTTCACTCTGTAGCTATAAATTGGCACAATGGTTTCCTACACTTGGCAAATCGATCATTGTCTGCGCCATCAAAAGATGAAGGCTGTTATACTTTCAACGCAAAGGTGAGTCAATATGTTTGAACGAGTGTGTCGAGTGTTTGCAGGGCGTTTTCATTTGAAGGGGTTTTGACTGGTAAGCATGCGTAATGTCAT
>CAZSUM010000125.1:0-8135 GCA_964610015.1 uncultured Lentisphaeraceae bacterium | reverse complement strand
AAGCATTGACGCAGGCAGGTGCAGGCGATGTGGTGCTAATTGCGGGTAAAGGACACGAATCGTTTCAGGAACAAGCCGGTCGAACACTGCCCTTTGATGATCGGCTGGTTGTTCAGGAAGAAGCGCTTCAGATGGGAATCAAAGGTCAAGTCTAGGAGTCCCCATGCGGCAAAAACAAGCACAGATATTTGAGTCAGCCGCGTTTGCACGGTGGGTTCACGGAGAGGGGCATGCCCTTCCTCCTCATTTTGTGGGAATCACACAGGACTCGCGAAAAGTCTCTCCGGGTTGTCTCTATGTGGCGATTCGGGGGGAACGCTTTGACGGACATGCGTTTGTTGCGCAGGCCTTGCAACAGGGGGCTGCGGCGGCCTTGGTGGCACAGGATTGGTGTGCGCCTGCTGAAGCTACGTCATGGCCGCTGTTGCGTGTGCAAGAGACGCGACGCGCATTGCTCGATGCGGCACGTGCTTGGCGTTTGGCTCAGCGTGCTCTGATCATTGGTATTACGGGCAGTTCCGGCAAAACAACAACAAAGGAAATGGCGGTCGCGCTCTTTTCCGCTGGTGGCAAGGTGAGTGCAACACAAGGGAATCAGAATAACGATCTTGGATTGCCCCTCAGTCTGCTGACCTTGGCACCGGATGCCGCGTTTGGGGTCTTCGAGTTGGGAACCAATCATCCAGGTGAGATTGCTCCTTTGGCCGAGGTGTTGCAACCGCAGATCGGTATTATCTCCAGTATCGGGAGTGCACACATTGAACACTTCGGCTCGCAAGAGGCGATTATTGAAGAGAAGGGCGCCTTGCTGCAGGTTCTGCCCCGTAACGGGTGTGCAATTTTGTGTCGCGAAGTGACTGGGTTTGAACGCCTGTGTGCGCTCTCGAACGCTCCCGTGGTCACGACATCGTTGCGTTGTAAGCAGTCCGATTATTACGGCGAAGTGCTGGATGTCGTCCAGGGAACGCTTTTGATTACTGAAGCTGCGGGTGGTCTTCAGTCCCAGCTCAGCAGTGGGCTGCCGGGTGTACACAACGCCTCCAATTTGCTATTGGCCTTTGCGGCCATCCGACAGGCAGGGATTGCCGCGCAGGATGCGGCAGCGGCGTTACAGGGATTGCGCATGCCTAGAATGCGCTGGGAAGTGGTGAGGCGTGGAGGTGTCTGCTTTGTCAATGATGCCTACAACGCCAACCCGCAAAGCATGATAGCGGTTTTACGAACTTTCATGACGCTTCCCTGTCACGGTAGACGGCAGGTGGTTCTGGGTGATATGCTTGAACTTGGCAAACAATCGGAGTCTCTGCACCGCGAAGTGGGAAGATGTGTCGCGGAGCTTAACCCGGAACGCTTGCTAACAGTGGGCGAGGCAGCTTCGCAGTTTCTCGCACATGAAGCCGTGCGTGCTGGATATTCCCCATCTCGTGTTTTATGTGTCCCTGATGTGTTGTCCGCCGCTACACAGCTTCATTTAACCGTACAACCCGGCGACAGCATTCTTTTGAAGGCATCGCGTGGGGTAGGATTGGAACGAATTCTTGAAAACTTTTGCATATGATGGTGTTCATGCGTTGGTGCTTGGGCTGGGTGTGAGTGGCGAGGCCGCGACACGTCTTTTACTAATGCGTGGCAGTCGGGTTGTTGCCGTGGATCAAGGTAAGGATCAGAGACAAATCGAGGTTGCGGCAGCGTTGCGCGAAGCAGGCGCAGAGGTCTCAATCGGTATTGAAGTCTTGCCAGCGGATGCGTTTGATCTCTGTGTGGTTAGCCCTGTGTTTGACATCAATCATCCTTGGCTGGCCATTTGCAAGCAACGCGGAATTCCCGTGATCTCAGAATTAGAGTTGGGTAGCCACTACACACAGGGGAAGATCCTTGCCGTGACGGGGAGCAAGGGAAAGAGTTCGCTTGTCAAATGGTGCGCGGATACGTTGAATAGCGCTGGTCTGTCGGCAGCACCTGCAGGGAATTATGGGACTCCGCTTAGCCAACTAGTTGTTGAAAACCCGAACTTGCAGTGGAACGTTACGGAGGTCAGTTCTTTCCAGATGGAGCATACTGAACATTTTACTCCAGATATCGCGATTCTCCTGAATATCCAGGAAGATCATTTGGATCGCCACTCCGATATGAATGAATATGTTTCGCTCAAATTGAAGATGTTTAACAACATGCTTGCTGGGAGTGTGGCCATTCTGCCCGCTGGGCTTGAGGTTCAAGCGTGTATCCCCCAAGACGTTGTTTTTTGGCGCTTTGGGGCTGGTGCGGGAAGTGATTGGGTTTTTGCGGACCATGAAGTCAGCGGGTTGATACAGGGACGGCGGTCTCATGTTTCAATCAGCGGGACTTGGTTTGACAACCCGATCTTTGGTTTGGCGGCGGCAGCCGGAGTGGCGGCTTTACGGGCCGCAGGACTGAGCGAAAGTCAGATTGCGAATGGGCTTCAGGCCTTTGAGCCGCTACCCCATCGCATGCAGGAGGTCTGCACAGACAGTCGTGGTGTGCGGTATGTCAACGACTCGAAAGCCACCAGTTTGGCAGCAACAGGTGCAGCGTTGCGGATGATGGGTAAATCGGTCAGATTAATTGCTGGGGGGCTCTTGAAAGAGCATCATCCCGAAATTTTAAAAGAGTTGCTGACAGAAACAACAAAAAAAGTGTATCTTATTGGCCGTTGTTCCGAGGTGTTATCTGAAGCTTGGTCGTCTACTGTCCCCTGCGAAGAATGCGGGACACTTGAACAGGCAGTTGAAGTCGTAGCACAAGAAGCCGAATCAGGCGATGTTGTGTTATTATCGCCAGGAACCGCGAGTTTTGATCAATTTAAAAGCTATCGGGAAAGAGGAGAACGTTTCATGGCAAAGGTCCGTGCGGTTACGGATCTCTGAGCGTTTCTTTTCTGAGGGCAAGTAAGGAGAAAGAGTCACAATGAAACGTCAAGTCATGCGAGTTGCAGCGGGCGCAAATCTGGTGGCAGGGTGCCTCCTGTTACAAGGGTGCGGAATGTTTGATAAGAGGCAAGATCCGGCAGTGACCACCCTGCCCGGTGGAGAGCAAACTCCGGTCGAAGTTCAGCCACTTGAGCCGATTGAGCCGATTCAGCCGATTCAAACAATGCCGGTCGAGTTGCCGGTTGTGCAGATGACCACTCCTTACACGATTCAGAAGGGTGATACGCTTTCCTCGATCGCATACAAATATAATTTGCGTTGGCAGGACATTATGGCGATCAACCCAGGGCTCACGCCAAAGCGTCTGCGCATAGGGCAGATGGTTCAGCTGCCAGGGCAGATCAACGTCACGCATGTGCGGTCAGTGCCTGTTGCAACGTCTAAGGTGAGTGCCCCCAAAACAGTCGCACCCAAAGCCTCCCCCACGTATACTGCATCTGAAAAAGATACAACATATGTTGTTAAATCAGGCGACTCGCTGTCGGTCATCGCTTATCGCCATGGCATCAAAACCGCCTCTTTGCGTGCGGCGAATAACATCAAGGGCGATAAGATTGTGGTGGGTCAGAAATTGAAAGTCCCAGGCGCAACGAAATCGCCATCAGCGAAAGCAACGCCCAAGGCCTCTGTTTCGTCGGCACCCAAAGTTGTTGCACCGAAGGCAGCTGCTGAAGCGTCGGCACCTAAAACGGTAACCCCTCCGCCACCAGCTGTGCCTGAAGCACCCCCTGCTGCAGTCGAATCAGCGGCTGTGAAAGTTGAGACAACGCCAGCTCCTGCGGCACCGGTCGTTGATGCCAACACGCAGACCTACACAGTCAAAGAGGGCGAGGATCTTTATGCGGTTGCGATTCGCTGGGGTGTAAGCCCAAGTGATTTGAAGGCGCTGAACAATCTGACCTCAAGTGAAATTAAGGCCGGTACGGTTCTGAAGATCCCCCAAGGCCAGTAATTTTCTGAATGCGGGGCTCAACATGCGCTATACACTGACGCTTTTTTATCTAGCGGTGTTTGCGCTTTTGGGCCTAGGTATTGTTGTCTTGGCCAGTGCCAGTGCTGTGCGGGCACAAGGGTTGTATGGCGACCCGCACGTCTTTGTCAATCGCCAGCTGGTTTGGCTGGCGGTTGCGGCTGTAACAGTCGCTCTTGTCAGCCGTTTTGATTACCATTGGTGGAAAAGCACCCCTGCTCTGTCAGTGGGTGCTTATCTGTTGGTGACGATGGGCTTATTGCTGGTCTTTGCCCCAGGCATTGGCAGTAAGGTCAAGGGCAGTTATCGCTGGCTCAACCTAGGACCTCTACGGGTACAACCAAGTGAATTCGCCAAGATTCTGACGGTCATCGCGATGGGTGTCTGGATGGACAGGATCGGTTGGCGTGTGAGCAAGTTTGTAAAGGGGGCCTTGCTCCCTGGTATTGGACTTGGCATTCTGGCTGGATTACTTGTTCTGGAACCAGATTTTGGTTCTACGCTGGTGGTCTGTATGGTGGGTGGCACCCTGATGTTTATTGCTGGAACACGGTTTATCTATTTGGGTGCATTTTTCAGTGTGGGGGTGGTCGCCGTTGGCGCCGTTCTGCTTAGCAATGCCAATCGCATGTGGCGTTTGGCTGCTTGGTTACCAAAATATTTGCAGGAGTTCATTTCACGCTGGATTCCGCCCAGTCACGCCGAAGTGGGTACGGATGCTGCTCGATATCAGTTGGAACAGGCGATTTTGGCTTTCAAAAATGGTGGCCCCTTTGGCGTAGGCTTTAACCAGAGTATTCAGAAGTACAACTATTTACCGGAAGCCCACACCGATTTTATTTTCGCGATTGGTGGTGAGGAGTTCGGTTTTCTTTTCTCACTCGGTGTGATTCTCGCCTATCTGATTATTCTGTTTTGCGGTGTGTCGATTACGCTACGTGCGCCGGATAAACTCGGCCGGCTACTTGCTTTTGGCATGACCTTTCTGCTGGTCTTTCAGGCAGCCTTTAATATTGGGGTGGTCACTGGCTGCTTGCCCACCAAAGGACTGGCGCTTCCGTTTATGAGTTACGGAGGAACAAATTTGATCACCGCGCTGATTGCGGTGGGGACTTTGCTGAATATTGGTCGTCATGTGGATGTACGTGATGAACGGTTGCATACGCAGGTTGTTCGTAATGCAGCCAAAGAGTTGTAGCGACAGAATGGGGGACTCATGCCGCTGACAGGGAATAGTGTACGACCCCCAATTGTACGCGTGCTTCTGGTATTGACAGCGGCTTTTGGGGTAGGGGGGTGTCGCTCGCTTCCTCTTCGTCCCAAGGTCGCCAATCATCTCGATCAGGTGTGCCAGTATCGTGAAGAGGCCTCTCGTTTGCGCAGGCTTCCCTTGCCGCACGAAATTCCAGTGACAAGCGAAACGCAGGTTGAGTTCCAATCTGTTATGGAAAAGGAATTGGATCAACCAGATAATCGCTTGTTTCTCAATGAGACTGAGAAATTGTTGCGTCATTTTCGTGTGTTATCTAACGATCAGCCCTTGCGTGAAGTTTATTTAGAGCTCATGCGCGATCAGGTCGCAGCCTACTATGATCCCGTCAAAAAACGGGTGGCAACGGTTGATCTGGCGCTTCCCAAATCAGAGTCTGTGCCCGTCAGCGCAGAGTTAACGGATCGATTTGTTTATAACCATGAGTTTTGCCATGCAGTGGAGGATGCGAATTTTGATTTAGAGAAGCTGAGTAAAAGATCCATGCGTGATCTAGACCAGAATCTTGCGATGACCTCGCTCGCCGAAGGCAGTGCTGTGCTGGTGGGGGCCGATAGCCTGTGTGATGGAATGCCCCTGAATAGCGCGACACCGCTTGGCGGGGCTCTGATTTCATTGGCCAGCCAAATAAACCTTGTCGATCAGGCGAAACAAGAGTTTGGGTCTTGTCCGCCGTTTTTGGCGGGTGCGATGTTGCGTCCCTATCTTGATGGTGCTGCTTATGTGAATACGCTTCGGCGTCAGGCGGGTTGGCAGGCTGTTGATGCGTGCTATCGCAAAGGTCCGCCAACAACTACTGCCGAAATTATTTTTCCTGAACGCCATGCGCAGGGTTCTTTTGAACCTACGCATTTTGATCTGCACGTGGAAGCCTGCGATCAAACAAACGTGAGCATCTCGACTAACCGCATGGGGGTGTTGGGTACAGCTCTGTGGTTCGGTGCGGAAGAATGTGTCTCTGCTCGTGACTATGGTTTTCTGAAGGGGTGGTTGGGGGATCAGGTTCTTCTGATGGAAGACGCCAATGGCAACACGCAGACCGTCTGGTTGAGTTACTGGGAACGGCCAGATTTTGCACGTGCTTTCCAGAAACAGGTAGATCAGCGATTACAGACTGAGACGTTTGTGAATACGCCAACTGCGGTACGACGCGATGGAAAGTTGGTGGTGGCTGTCTGGATGTCAGGAACGGCTGCGACAACGCAAACGTGTCAGCGTGTGGCACAGCATGCTATGACGACCGTACAGGTTACAGCGTCCGGACCTTCACGCGTCATCTCGTGGTGGCGTGATACTCCTTGGCCTGTTTCACTCAATCAATCGGGGTGTGGCCTTTTTGGGGGCTATCTAGCCGATCTGCATGCTGGTAAGGAATTTTATCATGTCACGCTTGCCAGTGGTGCGCTTGTACGTGTGGAAGGTACGCCGGATCGACACTATTGGGGAACAGCCTTTGGATTGTTGCGGCATGTGCAGGATGAGGCTTCAGACTTTACATTTTGGCAACTTCCCCTGGTGGCGTCTTGGTATCGACAGGGAAGCGGTGCCTCACGTCGTTGCCGTTGGCGCGTACTCAGCGGTCTGTTGATTGATCGTGAACCAGACCGTCTTCGGCTTTTCTTGATTCCAGTTTGGCGTCCGCTTGTGAATAGGGAATAAAAGTCAAACAGGCGTGTTTCGATCAAAGGAGGAGTCTTGTTTTTAGCAATCCTCTGATCGTGAGTTATTAAACTCACACAATTCTAATGCGTATCTCATGAAACATTTACGGAAAACTCAAATAATCATCTCCATCTAACAAAGTAGTAGAAAATACAACCACTGCGTGTGGAGCATAACACAACGCAAAGGAGGATTATGAAGAAACAATGGGTAAGTTTGGTACTGGCTTCGTGTGCGTTTTCTGTCATCGCTGAAGAGGTGGTTGATGTGCACTCTGAGCAAGCAGGCCCGAAGTTTGATGCTGGGATGGATGTCCGATTCCGATATGAGTATAAAGACAACTGGATGAATAAGGGTAAGACCTCAATTGATACTTCCTATGAGGACTATGCCCGGCTACGCACACGTGTGTGGGGTAAGGTTGATTTGAATGAGGATCTGGGAGCCTATCTACGTTTGGGCAATGAATTTCGTGATTATCGCAACAGTACAGACAATAAGCGTAAGAATGAATTCCCCGATGAACTCTATATCGACAACCTCTATTTTGACTTTAAAAATATATACGACACGGTTGATTTGCGTGTCGGGCGACAGAATATTAAGGAGGGGCGCGGTCGTATCATTTGTGATGGCACGGGTGGCGATGGCACTCGGACCGAATATTTTGACTCGATTCTGGCGACCGTCAAAATGCTGGAACGCAGTGATGTCGATCTGATGGCGATTTGGAATCGTTACCGTGATGACTGGACCCTTGGCAATCCGCATGATGTCTATGATCAAACTAAAATCAAGAGTGGTACGCCTTACTCCAAGATGGATGAGAAGGCGCTGGGAGCCTATTTTCATTACAACGAAGTTGAAAATATTCCCATGGAGTTCTACTGGATTTGGAAACAGGAAACGCGATTCTTTGACAAGGAGACCCGTTATCCGGGACGTGATTTCCATACAATGGGAACGCGCTTGATTCCGCGCTTTTCCGATACGCTTTCAGACGAACTGGAGGCTGCCGCACAGGTTGGACAAATTGAGGGTCAATCTAGAATGCAAAGTAGAAATATTGCAGCTTGGATGACCTATGCAGGCGTGAATTATGAGCGAAAAGATCTTCTCGCTAAACCGAGTTTGACCGGTGCGCTTCTCTATCTCTCCGGTGATGAGGATAGCTACTACAAAGCAGCAGATGGTCATACAGCGACAGGATGGAATCCACTCTTTAACCGGACAGATAGTGAGGGGCATATTCCTGCTGGTATGTATGATGGGTATCGCTGGT
>CAZSUM010000124.1:0-8163 GCA_964610015.1 uncultured Lentisphaeraceae bacterium | reverse complement strand
TATACGAGAGCACCGACGTAACCGTGGATGATGTTGCGTTTACTGGCGTGAACCGCATCGGGCTGGATTCCAGCACGACGGCTGGTATTGGCGCGGATAACCAGAGCGACTTGGTCGCGGGCATGAACGCAAAACTGGAGACCGTGGCTGGGTCGATCACGGTCAATGATGGCTCTTTCGGGATACCCGGCATGGGTGTCGACACACAAGATGGCGACGTGCTGTTGGCAGCCAATGGAGCGGGATCCGATGTGACCTTGAATGCGGATGTTTATGCTGGTGCTAACGTGACCGTGTTGGCGCGCGACAGCGTGGAGCAGAATGCGGATATCTTCATCTCAACATACGGTAGCGGAACAATCGATGTCGAGGCGTTCGAAGGCGACATCATCATGGCCGACGGAACGGAGAGCGAGAGTGGTCTGCTGGTGGGAGGTGACATCCGGTACGCTGCTGCGGGGAATGTTACCGTAAGTTATCTGCAGGGAGTCGATAGTTTCGGCCGCAACGGACGGGTACAGGTGATTGCGGGCGGGAATATTCTAGACGCACGGGGCGACACGGTCGCGCATGACGCTGACGGGTTTGCGGTGCAGACGGGTGATGCTCGCACTGTGAATATCGAAGCAGAGGCGGTCCAACTTGTGGCAGGCGGCAACATTGGTGTGTCGGGCAATCCGCTCGACATTGAGGTGTCAACGGTGGCCGCCGCAGCGGGTGGTAGCGTCTACTTGTACGAGAGTACGGACGTAACCGTGGACAACGTCGCGTTTGCTGGCGTGAATCGTATCGGGCTAGATTCCAGCACGACGGCTGGGGTTGGTGCCGGATCGCTGGCTGAGCTATCATCGCAGAATGGTCACGTGAAACTGGAAACAATCGCTGGGTCCTTGACGGTCAATGCGCCTGTATCAACGGATCAGAGCGGACTGGGTGGTGACATTCTGTTGGCAGCAAACGGCGTGGGGGCGGATGTGGTGTTGAACAACTCGGTTTCTGCTAATCAGAATGTGACGGTTCTGGCTCGACGCAATGTGGACCAAAACGCGAACATGACCGCTGGGGGTACAATCGATATGGAGGCTTTGGTCGGATCGATTGATCTAGGCGCTGCCGCAGTTTCTCAAACCTTTGGCGGAAATATCCGGTATGTCGCGGCTCAGGATGTGATCCTGGATGGCTTGCTGAATGCGGGTGCAGGCAATGTTGCCGTAGAGGCGGGTCAAGATATTACGGACAGTGGATTCTGTGTCTCGGTTAGTCCGGCAGGGTTTGCGCGTAAGACAGATGATGTGAATATCATTGCCAGCGAGGTTTCGCTATCGGCGGGTGGCGCGATTGGGAATGCTGGATCACGTTTGTCAGGTACGAGCTCCTTTAATCCGATCACCGTGGTTGCTGATGCCGTGGCGGCAGAGGGCAATCAGATCGCGATATATGGCAAGCCAAACTTGAGAATTGGTTCTGTTGATGCCATTGAGGTGACGCGTGTGACCTTGGATGATGTTGGTGACACAGTCGGCAGTGCGGCATTGAGCGGGATGGAACAGGTAGTGGCCGAGATATCAGAGCTGGGTCGCTGACGATCAGTGCGGGGCATATCATCGGTTCTGCAGGGGGTAATCAGCTTGACCCGTTGGAGATCAGCTTGAGAGGCGGCCGGGGGGCGCAGGACATTTGGGTTAACAATGTCTCTGGCAGTCCGGATCGCTTTGTATATGCCTTCTTCAATACAGTAGGCGGAAATCATGAACCTACCGCGGGAGCGGCCAACGGTAGCGGTGCCTTTATCTTCGTAAATGGTCAGTATGTTGGGGGCGACCCGACTTATGTACAACTGTTTGCGGCAGTCGAGTCTTATCCGGCTGAGACACCAGAGCTCAAGTCGCGTCAAGGCGTCTTCGGCGACCCGTTCTTCCTTCACGATCAGATGGATATCAATGAGCCGGTCGCGCTGGGCCTGATTGACTTGATTCTGGCTGATAAAGCAACCATTACGGGTGATCCTGAGATTCCGGCGGAGGCCTATCGGGATATCGTTTCTGGCGGCTTGAGTCCGTCAAGCTCCTTCTGGTTCGGCGTCGATGATAAAGAGGAAGAACCAGAAAGCAGTGAAAAACCAGCACCGGAACAGCAGGTAGAGCATAAGACCCCAGCGCCACTACAGATTTCGGCACTGCGGTAGGTCAAGGCTTCACACAAGCGCTAGCCTGAATAGTAGACAGCTCCGCCGGCAATAGGTTGGCGGAGCTGTTTTTGTTAGTAAGATCAGGGATTCAAAAGGGCTTTTATGATAAATAGCTTTTCCCATCTGACATCTGTGGCGCAAACGGATCAGGGGTGTACGCGCAAAAACAATGAAGATGCTTACGGGATCTTTTCAGACGTTGCTGTGTTTTGTGTGGCTGATGGCATGGGAGGCGCAGAGGATGGCGAAATAGCCTCGCAGGCGGTGATTGACGGACTTGCCAAAAAGTTTGAAAGCGTCCGCTCGTTGAGTCGTCCACTTTGTGGCAAGGTGATGCAGGAGTGGATGGTTCAGATATTGAATGAGGTGTCCGCCTGGATCTATCGGCGGTCCGCAGAACTTGGGATACAGGGAACGGGAACAACCTTTGTCGGCGTCAGTTTTGACCCTTCGCAACCGGATGTGGCAACAGCTCTGCATGCAGGGGATAGTCGGCTTTATCGTTTACGAGAAAAAGAACTTTCACAGATCACTCAAGATCACTCGCCCGCTGCTCTGGCTGGTGTCAAGGATGAGAAAGAGCTGAATCCGATGTTCCGCGGCATTGTCATGCGGGCCGTAGGGGTGAAAGAGACCGTTGCGTTGCAATGTACGCCCTTTGATGTGAAAAAAGGGGATCTGATCCTTCTTTGTAGCGATGGCTTAACACGTATGGTGCCTGACAAGCTCATCGCTCGGATCTTAAGCAAGGCTCGGTCGGATGAGAAAGCTGCTTGTGAGTTGATCGCTTGTGCCAATAAAAATGGGGGGCTGGATAATATAACGGTCGTGACTGTGCGGGTGGGCCCATTGCCGCTACCGCACAACGATTGTCTGTTAGCGCTACCTTTCGGCGATGCGCCTGTAGAGCCAGCGGTCGCGTCAAACGAGACGCAGGGGCAAAAAGCTGAACCAGAGGAGACGAGGCGAACCTCTCCCTCAGGCCCACAACCCGTGACGCCCTCCACTTTTAAGTCTGGTGAATTATTGCCGTTTGAATCGTCTACTCCGACTCCAACCCCGCATGTGATGCCGCAGGCTGGCGAAGTCGTACGTGAGGATCCAAAGAGGGCCGAAGGTGTTGCCCAAAAAAATCAAAAAAGGCCACGATTTAAAATTTGGTTGCTGAGCCTTTTGATTTTGGTAGGCCTGAGCTTTGTGATAAGGGCTATTTGGCCACACGATAACCCAACCCAAGCCGACCCATGCGCAAATGAAGTTTTATGAGCTTGTCCGTTTGACAGCTGAGTGTGTGAAACAGTGGCAGGAAACTTGTGTAGTGAACACGACAAAACGGTAATCAGGCATATGGCGGTCAGCAACAGTCGAATCGGCCCTTTTGAGATCATCCGTAAGCTACCAGATCAAGGGTGGCAAGGCGTGGTGTATGAGGTGCGCTGTGTTGAAGAACAGTTTCCCGAGGTGACCGTCGGGAATCGGTTTGCCCTTAAAGTCATGTCTGTTCCTGAGGGGGATAAAGATTTTGAGCGTCGTTTAAAGCAACGGACCGATTCATTAACACACATGCGTCACCCGAACATGGTGCGCTATTATGGCAGTTTTTCAGATAAGGGGGGGGTCTTATCTGATCAAGTCTTCCATGTGGTCATTATGGAATATCTTGAGGGAACCACCCTTGACAAAAGATTAAAGAAAGCGCCTTTTGGACTTGATGTTGATGAAGGGTTGCGGATTATCCGTGAATCGTTGGCGGTATTAATTTATTGTGCCGAGAATCAAGTGATTCATCGCGATATCAAGCCTTCCAATATTTTTATCTGTCGAGATGGAAGTATTCGTTTGATCGATTTTGAGATTGCGCGCCATCAGGGTGGTACGGTCAGCGGTTCAGTCCAAGGGAATCTAAGAGGCACGTTTGACTACATGGCTCCAGATTTTCTGGATCCCGAATTTCATGGTGATGAGTGCTCTGATGTCTTCAGTTTGGCGGTTTGTTTGCATGAGACGCTCAGCGGCCGTACACCATATCAGACGGTAAAAGATGAGGCTCGGCAAGCCGAATTCGTTTTTTATAATCGTTGGTTTGGCAATAAAGAAGGCGTCATCAGCATCAGTTCGCGTATTCAGGCTCTCGTGCCGCGGCTGAGCCCTATTCTTCAGCAGGGACTTGCCCCTGATCGAGCACAGAGAATTGCGACCTTTAAGGATTTTGAGTTACAGCTACGCAAGGCGAAGCCGCATATGCTCGCGAATGGGTCGATGCAGTATATGCTCTTGCAACTGATTGGGCAGGGGGGCTTTGGTAAGGTATACAAGGGACGTTGCCTAGCGGATCAGCGGGACGTGGCCATTAAATGTCTTTTACGCTCAGAATACGCTGATCGGTTTATGCGTGAAGCGCGGGTGCTGAAGCAATTGAAGGGGGTCCCGGTTGTTGGGTTTACGGACTTTTTTTCTATTGCTCAGGTTGGTGGAGAACAGTTTTTTCTAGTCATGGATTATTTGCCGGGTATGCCGGGAAATTCATTGCGGGATCGTGTGAAAAAGGGAGATGTGATCCCGCATGATGAGGCGCTCAAGGCGTTTGTTCGATTTTCACAGGGACTTGAAGCCCTTCATGCAGAGGGGATTTATCATCGTGACATCAAGCCTGCCAACCTGTATCTGCCCTATGGGTTACCAGAGAATGCGTGCATCATGGACTTGGGGGTCGCACGTGATGCTAGCGGAACGGTGACGCATGGGCAGGTACCCGGTAGCTTGGATTATATGCCACCTGAGGTGGTGTTCGGCACATCGCGTGGTGATGCAGGCATGGATATCTTCGCGCTGGGGTTGTGTCTGTTTGAAGCGCTGACAGCTACGCATGCTTACCCGCGGCTACCTCCGGGTGATCAGGCCCTGATTGGGTTGAGTCAGCGTGCGCGTAACAAGGAAAGACCCAACCTCGACCATCCTCTAATTAATTCCCGACCCGCCGTGCGCGAATTGTTGTGCATGATGACCGAACCGGAGGTTGAGAAACGGATACAATCAATTGGGTTGGTCCGCGTGGCGTTAGAGCGATTACTTCTAAATAACAGTCAAGAGGCGAGTGAAAGTAAAGGCTTAGAGACGCGTGCAACGATGGGGACGATGTCTTCCGCTAAGCGGTTCGCTCATTCACCCACTCATCCACCCGTTAAGTCATCCGTTAAGCCCCTGACTCATCCACCCCACGCCAACAAAAGGGTTGAGCGGCTGATCCCGTTTGCGCTGGTCGCCGGCATGCTTGTGGTGCTAGGGGGACTTGGGTTTACGGCTTGGTCTATTCGGCAACCTGTCAGTGAACATGTGAGTCGTGCGACTCAACGCGTCAAAAACTTCTTTTACGCAAGCGTGCAAGGGAAACAGGTCAAACGTGTAACAAAAGAAACCTGTAATGAACTCTTGTCAACCGCGGCACTGGTTACACCCGGGGACTATATAGCTCTAACGAGTCGACTGGTTAGAGTTGGGGTTGTGGGTAGAGAACGAATCGCAACCTTGACGAACCAAGTGCCTGCTGATGTGGTTGGGCAATGGATGTGGATGTACGAGAGAGAGACGCAAGCTGCGATGCAAAAGAAACTGCTGGAGCTTAAAGGGGAGGCAGCTCGGTTAGCAGAAAACAAAGCACAGGAGGCGCTTCGCCTCTATGGGGCAAAAAAGGGGGACTTGGCTGCCGAAGCATCTGACCAATATCTGCAGTGGTGTCGGGTGATGGGATTAGAGGCACGGCATTCAAATACGTTGGCTGAAGCACAGGATGCTTTTCAACAATTGACGCAACCTGCTGAGTTCGTGTTGGCTAATGCGCAGGTGTTAGAAAGCCCACCTGTTTCTGTTGAAATGTCAAAAGACCGTGGGCAAACATGGAAGCCTTGGCCGCAAGGCCAGCGCATCACGGCTGTTTTAGGGGAGGAGGTTTGGGCTCGGTTCTCGCGTGCGGACTATGAACCCATAGCCCTTGTTAAGGAGAAGGTGAGGCCCGGTCAAACCATTGAGATCAAACAGCCCGAGGCGAGTGCATGGCGTGCCAAACCTGCGTTAACAAAGCTGCTCGCTTTGCATGAGCAGGTGACACAAGAAGCGTGGGAGGCGGCTGCCGGGATGACAAATGTTGTTGCAATGACTTTTCAGTTCCCGGCGCATGCAGAAGAGGCACAACAGCTCATGCAAAAAGTGCGGTCGTATTTTGCAAAAGAGGCACACGCGCAGTTGGAGGAAAGTGAGCGTCAAGAGAAGGCTCGTCAAGCTGAATTGGCACGGGCAGAAGAACTGAAACAGATTGAAAAGGAACAACAGGCACAGGTGACACGCCAGATTGAAACGGAACGACAGGCACAGGTGGCACGTCAGGTTGAGGCGGTCCGTGTTCTGACACGTGCGTTTGATGAAGGTCAACCGCTTGTTTTACCGCCAAAATTTGTTTGGCCACATCCTTTAGAGCAGGTCGCAGCAGATCCGATTATAAAAAAAGCAGGGAGTGTGTTTGCCGGGGTCTTGTCAAACCGATTGCAGCAAGCCTGCAAGGATGAGCCATTGGACACACGTGCGGCTCGCTTGATGGAGGCTCAGCTATTCTTGAATAACCAGACTGTTGTGAACGTATTAGGAACAGAGGGTGCCGCAACCTTTTCCAAACAGGTTGCGACTGCTCGTGATGTGTTTATCCTCCGACTAAAAAATCTAAGTGGATTGGCGGTGACGGTGGAGGTGAGTGGCCAGCACGTTCAATGTCGTGTGGATAGCGAGGAGCTTGTGAGGCTTACGGGGAAAGTGGACAAAGGCATTGCGCGCGTGTCGGGTTATAGCGATCAAACGCTTCCGGTGGCATGGTTGGCAGGGGGTGGCCAAGTGATTGAGATCCCAAGGTTTGATCCTCGGCCGGTTGCTTTAACGGTTGAGGCTGTTTCGGGAGTTGATGTAATTTTAGCAGGTTCAGATAAGCGGAAGGTGTTAGATGGCCCGGGTACGGTTAACCTTTTACCCGGCGAGTACACGTGTACGTTCACGAGACCGGATTATGAGCAACAGATCCGCACAGTGATGATTCGTATCAATGATCAAGCTCAACGGGTGTCTTCAGGCGAATGGCAACCGAGTCAGGCACTCCGTAGGCTGGAGCAGGTGGAGAAAATGCTGACGGCTGGCGATCAATTGGAAACGCTGATTTCAGTAGCGGAAAAAATGACAGAAATTGGCGAGCTTACGGACAAGAAACATGAACAGCGAAAAGAGCAACTGGAGGAACGTCTCGTTAAGGCGTTGCAACCGATTGCAGAGAAGTACATGTACGAGGTTCGAGACTGGCTTATGGAAAAGGACCGGATTGAGTTTCAGGTGGCAGATCCCTCGACGGGGAAAATGCGAAAAACGTTAGGAAATGTGCCGTTAGGACTAGGTCCTGAACGCCCGCTCATGCCTGCCTGGGTGATTTCAAAGTTTCCTGCTGAAGTACAGGTAAACTGGCAACGAGATGGGCGTGACGACACGTACAGTCGTATAATTGAGCACTGTCAGACCGCGCATGGCGTTCGCTATCTGGATGGGTTGTACAGTCCGAACTATCTGCCCTTTGGCGTGTGCAATGAGTTAGCAAAGGCCGTTGCGCTGGGGTATTCTCCTAACCGTTACGATTTGTCATTGGCTGAGTTTGCGCTACAGGCGTGTGAACGTGATATGGCTGTAAAACTAGAGATGAGTGCCAAAAACAAAAAAATCAAGATTGATACATCAAAATTGGATGAGGCGCGTCGGGATTTAGAAAAAATTCGTTCAGCCATGCGCAAGGGGGGGTGATGAGGTCCGGCTGTCGGTGGCGTCAAAAAACGATTATTTGCTCCACTTTCTGAATTGTTGGTCACGCTGGTAATCGGCGCTGTCGCTACTAGCCGCATAACCAGAAGAGGTGTTGCCTCCTGAGAAAGATCCTCTGCTACTAAAGAGGCCTT
>CAZSUM010000123.1:0-8207 GCA_964610015.1 uncultured Lentisphaeraceae bacterium | reverse complement strand
GCCTCCCGGCGCAGTTAGTCTGCCAGTGGCGCATTTACTTTGTCCTTTGACCTTTCCTGCAAAGCGTTATTTATTGTATCCAAAAGCTTGTCCACATTAAATGGTTTCGAGCGATATTCATACGCTCCGATTTTTTTAGACTCAAGCTCTGTTTCGGCAGAGGCATAGGCTGTCAGCAAAATCACTGGCATCGTTGGCTTCAATGCTTTAATTTCACGTAACAGGGTCATTCCATCCATGCGCGGCATGCGCAGATCGGTAAGCACCAAATCCACCTCGGTTTCTTTGACAATTTTTAGCGCTTCTACCCCATCAGTAGCGGTCAACGCATCATGCCCATTTGCTTTGATGAGCCGCGCAATAAAAAGCAATAAACCGGGTTCATCGTCAACAAGTAAGATTTTAGACATAGTAAGGTCTCTTAAGAAATTTGAATACTTGGTCGCTTTTTCAGTGTATGCGCTTTTTTCATCCAGTTTATACCTGACAACAACGGTAATACTTATTAGAAAGGATCGGTTACATCTTACTATTCTCAAATATTCCTGTCAAACAAAAAGGCACATTACCCGTTTTAAAGAGCTGTTTGACACAAAAACATTTGCTTACCTCTTGTCAGATGCGCAGAAGACGCCTACTCTTAAACACTTTAGACACCGTGACTGATTGAAACCATTCTTATAAAATGAAAGCGTCATGCACATCACTTATCCTCAAGCCATTCATGCCGTTTGTGATACCCTTACTGCCGACAATCACCTTGTGATTTCAGCTAACACAGATGAACAGGCGCAAACGCCTGTCTTCGCGCAAGTTGACGGAAACGAATTCGCCTTCTATTTTGTACGCACCCTTGAGAATCCTGTTACTCCAGCACAGCGCGAACAGTGGCGTTCACTGGCGGCAAAACATCAGGTTTCCGCCTATCTTGCTATCGTTCGTGCGACTGAACCAGCCCCAGAGATTTGTTTCTCGCTCCTCTGAGTCGCACGCCTTAACCAAACAGAGTACAGGCATTCTGCCAGGTAATCGCGGCCAACCGTTCTGGGTCGGTTTTACGAACTTCAGCTAAGCATGTGACGACATGCCGAACAAAAGCAGGCTCATTCAGCTTTCCACGCATAGGAACCGGTGCCAGAAAAGGCGCATCGGTTTCGATCAGGAGCCGATCTTCCGGAACGTAAGCGGCACTCTCCCGAACTTGTGCAGCATTCCGAAAGGTCACGATTCCACTGAAACTAATCGCTAATTGACGATCCAGTAATTGCCGCGCAAACGTGCACTCACCTGTAAAGCAGTGAACAACCCCTCGTAACCCCTTACCCCGCCACGGAGTCTCATCAAGAACCTGGAGTGTGGCTGCATCTGCATCACGTGTATGGATAATAACGGGAAGCCCCCACGCATCCGCTAACAACAGATGAGCCGAGAGTAGCGCCGCTTGTTGATCAGCATTTTCAGGCTGGTAATGGAAGTCAAGTCCAGTTTCTCCCACAGCAGCCAGTGTATGACCTTGCGCCATCCTACGCACGGTTTCCAGATTGGTTTGCACATCCGCTGTATCAGCTTGTGTGCAATCGAAGCCCAGCGCGAGTCGCGTTTGAGTTGGGAACGCCGTAACAACAGCCAGCGCGCCAGCATTGAGTTCAACACTGCCCCCCACGGCCACGATTCGTACAACGTCTTGGGCTTGAGCACGCAGCATGACCTGAGCGGTCTCCTCGACAGATTGAGTAAAATGTGCATGCGTATCGTAAAACTTCACTTGTGACATAGGATGGGCCCTCTTTTACTTGATGCCCTTCTTTTAACTAAACCGGAAAAACAAATCGTTTTTCAAAGGGAAACGCATCATCAATATGACGGATAATCGGCGGTCCCTCTTCTGGCTGCCCCAACACTTCGATCACATCAAAGCGGTAATAAAGATCCGGATACTTTGCCTGACGTAAATACGCGGATGCAGCTCGATTCAGGGCATGGCGCTTCTTCTTATCCACCGCGCGTAAGGGACGTCCGAATGTCTCACGGCTACGAGTCTTGACTTCGACAAAAACCAAAATTTCATCGATCTGTGCAATGAGATCTAGTTCATCATGTCGGTTGGGACGCACATTGCGCCCCAACAGTGTATACCCATGCTTTTGGAGATAGTCAGCGGCGCACATCTCACCCCACTGACCAACACGCGCAGTGTGGGATGACACCGCCTTACCCTTGCCCCGAGAGCACAGGCGCTGTAGCACTCTGGACACAATGCCGTGCATGGCTATTATTTAGACATGGCCTGACAACCGAGCTCGAAGGCCTGAAGATTCAGCTCGACCAACTTGGCTGGAATCCGCTCACGTAACGCCTGTTCCCAACATGCCCAGTCAAACGGCAGTAACTTCGAGAGCGCACCCGCAATCACCATATTCATGGTACGAATATTTCCAACCGACTCCGCAAGCGACTTCGCCTTAATGTAGCACGCGTTGGGATAGTTTTGACACAACCGTGCGTCCAAATCCGTAACAGCTGGGTGCTGTCCACTGGAGACCGTGATGGGCGTCAAGTTCATATCATTGATCAACACCTGTCCGTTAGGCGCCAGTAGATGGCGCCAGCGCAACGCTTCAATGCGCTCAAAAGAGACCAGTAAATCACTTGCGCCATCGGGAATAATGGGAGAAAACACGCGTTCGCCAAAGCGAACCTGACTGATCACACTACCCCCGCGTTGAGCCATACCGTGAATTTCACTCTTCTTGACATCCAAGCCAGCCAGAACCGCAGTCTTAGCTAGGACATCGCTGGTCAGGAGGATGCCTTGTCCACCGACACCCACCAACGAGACATTCATCGTTTTCATCACCATCACCTCTTCAGTTTTCTGCGGTTAACTCTCTTACCTCAACGAATTTTACTAATCGCACCAAATTTGCAGGTTTGAATGCACAAATTACACCCCGAACACTGAACCGGGTCGATGTGAGACTTGAATCGTTTTCCATCCGCGACAGCCTCTCCACGCTCAATAGCTGGGCAGCCGAGTTTAAAGCAGGCCCCACAGGCTTTACACTTTGCGGCATCGACTTCATAGGTGCCGGCATTCATCAATTTGGCTGCAATACGGCAAGGACCACCCGCGATCACCACAGACGGTTCGGGGGCGTCCAACTCTTCTTTTAGCACGCGTTCAAGCTCTGGGAGATCATAGGCGTCCACTCGAACCACTCGCTGATAGCCCATGGCTTTGGCTATCGCGGCAATATCGGTAACCGGCGCAGGATCACCACACAGGGTCTTTCCTGATGACGGGTTTTCCTGATGCCCAGTCATACCCGTAATACGGTTATCCAACACCACGGTCGTAATCGTACCTCCGTTGTAGAGGACATTTAGGATACCCGTCATACCCGAGTGAAAGAAGGTTGAATCTCCTAATACCGCGCAGATGCGTCCCTTAAGCCCAGCCTTCTCCATCCCAAAGGCGTTCCCAATACTCGCCCCCATACAGATGGTCGTATCCATCGCGTTGAGAGGCGGAAAGGCACCGAGGGTGTAACAACCAATATCACCGGTGACGGTTGCACCGAGCTTGGCCAGTGTATAAAAGACACCCCGATGACTGCATCCAGCACACAACACCGGTGGACGCGTGGGCAACCCTGCATCAGCCCGAACCGTTTCCGGTAGCGTGACATCCCCTAATAACTCATGCCGTAACGCCATCAATCGTACAGGCGTCATCTCTAACATGTTGAGTTCAGTTTTATGCTCAACAACCGCAATTCCTAACGCACGGATCTGCTCTTCAACAAAGGGGTCAAGTTCCTCGATCACGAGAACACGATCAACCTCAGTTGCAAATTTTTTAACTAGATCCGCAGGAAAGGGGTTAGAAAACCCTAGCTTTAAAAGTGTAAACTCCGGAAAAACCTCCTTGACGTGTTGGTAAGTCACCCCGCAAGTGATAATACCCAACCGTTTGTCACCAGGTTCCACGTGGTTAAACCGCGATTCGCATGCAAACTCACGCAACACTCGAGTACGCTCCTGCGCCTTAAGTCGATGCGGCCTCGCAAACATGGGAACCGGAATATAACGTTGAATATCTTTCGTGTACGGTTTACGCGACACCTTGCCGGGAGCGAAATCATCTCCCACATCGACCACGGTCGAGGTGTGCGAAGTCCGAGTGGTCAAGCGTACAAAAGCCGGGACCTGGAAGCGTTCGGAGACTTCAAAGGCCTCGATGACCATATCAAAAGTTTCCTGACTATCCGAAGGTTCGTACAGAGCAGCACGCGCGAACTTAACCAGTGTACGATTGTCTTGCTCGTTTTGCGAACTGTGCATGCCAGGGTCATCAGCAGTGATGATCACCAAGCCTCCGTTGGCCCCCACATAGGTATAGGTCATCAATGGATCCATGGCAACATTCAGGCCCACGTGCTTCATGGCCGTCAACGCACGCACACCTGCGATTGAAGCACCAATGGCAACCTCCATCCCGACCTTTTCGTTTACCGCCCACTCGCAATAGATCGAATCCTTGAACTTTGCGACATTCTCAAGAATCTCAGTACTTGGTGTACCGGGATAAGCAGAAGCTACCGAACATCCTGCCTTGCAGGCAGCCCAGGCCACCGCTTCATTCGCTGATAACAGAATTTTTTGACTCATTCTTTTCTCCAAGCACCTGAACCAGCATGGAGTTGTAACGAGACAATCCAGTCCAGATACCAAAAAAAACCCTTGGCCCGGGTTTTATGTTGCAAACGATGAAACTGGTGGGAGATAGTGGACTCGAACCACCGACCCCTTGCATGTCAAGCAAGTGCTCTAACCAACTGAGCTAATCCCCCGAGTAGTAAAAAACGGTGCGACTTTAATAAATGGCGGCCCCAATGTCAATCGAACATTCATTCAATCTCAACAGAAATCACTTCGGCTAACTAAAAACACGGCGCTCAAAATCATTTGCCCTTAAGGGCGATCTCTGTATATACTTTTTACCGTTCAAATCATAAAAAGGAGTTTTAGTATGCTAGCAATATGGATGAGGCGTCTTTTTTCAGGATCGTGTGTTATACTGGTTGGCGGACTCTTGATTCTGCTCGTCAATGGATGTAAACCCGCTACCCAAAAGCTGGCCGAGCAAGAAACAGCACTGAACTACGAGTTGCAGAAGATAACGACGATAATTCAGGATGCCTCTTACAGCGAACCAAGCGAAGCGTTGAAACTAATTGACGAGGCCTTAAGCAACCCGCAATTCATCAAGCACACACATCTTTTCTTCCCACAAAAAATCAATCTATTGCTCTCTATGAATCGCCCCGAGGAAGCCGCCGCGCTGATGTTAGAAACTTGGCGCACCTCACCTGAATTAGCGCGTACGGCATTCGGCTACGTAGCAGAATACTATTTGCGAGAAAACCGCTATGCGGATTTAAGATCTTGGTGTGAAAAGCTTCATGAACTGGGAACTAACTTTCCTAAAAACCTGCGGCCTTCCCTAGCCACGTGGCGGCTCAAAGCCTCATTGGGGGCAGGTGATTTCAAAACAGCACGGCAGGATATTGATGACCTCATCACGCTTTATAAACCCGATGAGTGTGTTGTTCTACTGAAGAACGCCTTAAATCAGACGATTGACAGTGGCAAACAGCAGGAGACCCTTTTGCTACTGGAGGATCTCGCCAAACAGGGCCCTAAACAGGAGGTGTACCAACAAACCTTCACCACTCTGATCTTGCGCTGTCTTGTGATCAAAAAAGACTGGCCCCTTCTGATGCCACCTCTAAATGACGCTATTCTATCCTTACCGGATGACCAGCTGTTCGGAACCCTTAAACTGGTTTTCGACGCACTTAAGAAGGATGGCCAGCAAACGTTCATTGAGCAAACCAGCAAACAAACGGTCTTTAATGCAGCGGGCAAACAGAAATCGGTTAACTATGCAGCTCGCTTATGGGTCGATATCAGCATGGCAAAAGACAAAAAAGTGCTGGCGGATCGTCTAAACGTTCTCCTTAACGTCGATGTTTCCCCTGTGTTGATCGCGGATCTATTTGAACGCTATTTTTACGAGATGATCGACAATCAGGATGTCATGCGCAACCTTTGTGCGGTAGGTACTAGGATGCTATCCGTGTGCAAGGATGAGACCCAGTCCAGCATGATCAAGGTGAAATTACTGGATGGTGCATTTATCCTGAATGATTTTGACAAAGCGATCGAGATGCTTGAGCAGGGCATTCCAGGGCGAGATGAGAAATGGCATGAGATGTCCATCCCAAAAATTAAGGCACATCGAGCCATGGCACAAAACAAGCCACGCGAAGCTGTACAATATTTTCGTGAATTTATGAATGTCTGGATCGCGACGGGTCAAGAGGAAGAGTTCGACCCCACCCCTGGCATCGCACATAGTCGCGATTGGATTCTCGGGCGCAATGCGATTCGTATTGCACAGTTATTGGAGTCAATCCCAGACAAGGTTGAAGCCGACAAAGCACGCGACGAGGCTAAAACCTACTTCATGGGTGCCCTCCAAAAGGCGGAGAATGACCCGCTCGCTTTACAAACACTCAAAAAGGAAATCAAAACTCTGGGGTTGAATATTCCTTTGTGAGAGATTCCGATGACGGGTGTCGCCACTTAATCGCTGGCGGCACCTCGTTTGATAAAGCCAAGAAAACAGCAAATACGCCCTTTTCATCAAGCGTTCATCTTTTCTACATTGGTCTGTGTTTTCATCTCAAGGATTGTCTTTTTTAAGAAGCGAATTGATTATGAATAAGCAGGATCACCCGCATTCATCATCACACAAAAATCAGCGGACCCGGTCCAAATCTACCGCTGACTTATTTCATCACGCGCCTGTTCGCACAGCGCGTAACACAGCGAGTAGCAAGCGAAGGCCTTCTAGTACACCGACAGGCCGGAATCAAGCAACCCGTGCTCTTGGTCTGGCTTTAGTCGGAATTATCAGCATCGTGCTGGCTGAATTCGCTTCACTGGATGCCCGTGTCTCATCCAACTTACAGTGGGGCGCCCTGATTTGTACCGTGCTATCGGTCGGTGCAATTTTTTTGGCACTCACAGCGCAACGCCGTCGCTGGAGCCGACGCACACGAAACCGTTTAGTCATGGGACTTCCTCTTGCTGCACTCAATCTGCTCATGTTGGCCATCGGATATATCGATGGCTCAGCGCTTTCTCGTCGTGTGCCCATCAGCGATGATTTTTTAGCCTCGCAAACAAGCACGATGCCTGAGATGACCGCACGTGTGCAGCCCCTTCCAGCAAGCTGGTACGGAGAGATGCGAAAAGATAATGTTCTGTTGTCCGCCTCCTCTTTCTCGCAACAGGCACCTGAGAGTCGAACTTTCAACCAGCGTCTTTTAAAACCAGTGGGTTATGCGCGCTTGCGAATCACAAATCTCGACAACAATGCCCCCCTCATTCTCACCTCCGATGTTGTTGTTTTACACTTGTCTTCAGGCCTCACACTCAAAAGTCTCTCAATCAAACCGTTACTGAGATCACATCCGGACAACACAGCCCTGTTAAAAATTCTCTCTTGTCCGGTTGAAATTCCTCCTGGAAATATGAGCATTGATCTACCCATCTGCCTACCTCCTGCGTTCAGATGGGACCCTGTTGAAGCCATTGAAATCTCGCTGGAAAAAGACACCCCTTACCTTTTGGCCGGTCGGGTCATGACCCATGAAGAACAACGGGCTCTAATCGAACAGCTTAGCCAACATCACCCTAGCGTCAATATTACCAACCGTGAAGCAGAGCTCTGGTTCAAAAACTTCTAATTCGCGAACGCGACGACCCAAGGTCTTTGTTCACGTCATTTTAAAGACACCTCTCAAAATTACAGCTTGTTCTCAACTCTCTTTCCCCTGTATGCTGTTTCTGTGATTGTTTAAAACCACGTTGTCAACAGGAGCCTGTTATGAAGAGTTGGTTGTTACTTGCATCCCTTGCATTTTCTAGCATTCTCTCCGCTCAAACGGTCTATACGTCGGATTGGGAATCGCTGGATAAACGCCCTGTTCCACAATGGTGGTGCGATGCAAAGTTTGGCATTTTCATCCATTGGGGGATCTATGCTGTACCCGCCTACGCACCAACGGATGTCGCCAACGTCTACGCAAAATACTCGGAACATTACGACAACCGCCTGCGCCATAACAATCCCG
>CAZSUM010000122.1:0-8219 GCA_964610015.1 uncultured Lentisphaeraceae bacterium | reverse complement strand
AACGTTAAATCGGCGTCTAGATTCAATCCATCGTTCCGACGCGTAAAACTACACAACCGCCTATGCTTAAACGAGTGTACGCTGAATATTTGTATTCGGTCAACGATCTGTTTAAAAGAAATTGTAAAATTGAGACAGTCAACGGGTTACGCTCTTCAAGAGTCACTTGTTTATCCTTTATAAGGAGTGCTTAGAAGCGGTAGACGTTTTCCATGTGATATGTTTCAATGGTAACGTTATGTTGAGTTGTACGGAAGCGGATGCCCAGTGTTGCAATAATAACAATTTAAACAACGTGAAAAGAGGAGGGGAGATGTCAGTACATCCGCGAAACAGAAAGCCGGTTATTTCAGGTACAGCCTATACTCGGCGTGAGGTGCTTGGGGGAATGGGGGTCATGTTTGCGGCGGGAACGCTGCCGGATTCCCCGATTATGGCTCAGTTAGCGCCAGCGGTTCCCGACAGCACGCCGCAGACGGGCCAGACGCTTCTATACGGGCACCGGGGGGCGCTCATGTATGCGCCTGAAAACACGCTGCCAGCGTTCGAGCTTTGCCTGATTGCAGGTTGCGGGTTCGAAATCGATTTCTATGAGTTAAAAGACGGCGAGATCATTGCCCTGCATGACGGCACCTTTAATCGGACGACCGACACAAAAACGGCCAATGACCAGGCCGCTCTTCGCGACCTCGATTACGTGAAGCGTCTGGACGCGGGCTCGTGGTTCCATCCCGACTTTGCTGGCACCCGCATTCCGACCTTGCCCGAAGTGTGCGAACTGATCCGCCGCCGGGCGAGGGGAGAAAGCGTCGTGATGCTGATGGACATCAAGATATTGACCGACAACTTTCTCGCACGCGTAAAGGCCGAGTTCGAGAAAACGCCGACGCTGTTTTCGCGGGTGCTCTTCCGTGTCGATACGATTGCTATGGCGCAACGAATCAAAGCGTGCGACACTCGTTTTTCCTGTGTGAAGTCAGGCAATGAAACGACGTTGGCGAGGGAGGTGCTGAATTCTCCTCTTTTTGATGGTATCTGGACGGGGAGCACGTCCAATCTGGCCGAGATACGGAAAGCGGGCAAGTCAAGTTACATGACGCTGTTTAATCGCCCAGAGCATATCTTAAAATATAAGGCAATGGGTGCAACGGGCGTCATCACCAATTATCCGACCGAATTGAAACGGATTGCCTATCCGCCGCCACCCGAGCGGGACTGGAATTCGTATATGAAAGATGAACCCCAAAAAGACGCTTACAGGTTTAGCGGGAAAATATAAGGGTAAAATGATGGTGAAAACATGCGAATGACAAAAGTTCCCTATTCCGATGTAACCTCCTATTACGTGAATCGTCCAGACCGTCGCGCTGTCGACCTGCGGCTAGCGGGCATTGCGGAGTGTGTCGTGCTCGGGCGCTCCATCTATCGCCGAGCCTATCCGCCGTTGCCGGAACACCGCCATTTTGGCGTGGCCGAGCTTGCCTACGTGGAAACCGGACACCAGCCTTACAACATCGGGGGCCAGCGCTTTCTGTTGGTTGGCGGCGAAGGTACCATCATACCGCCGGATACGGCGCACAGTTCAGACGGAGAACCCTCCTATCCAGGTAAGCGCTTTTGGTTACAGTTGCGCCTGCCGCCGAAGTCAGGTGCCCGTTGGCTCGGCCTATCGCCCGCCGAGGCGAAGCCGCTCATCGACATGTTGCGGGCTCCGGCAAGGCCGTCGTCGAAATGGCCCGCCCATTTTTCTCTCCGCATTGCCACGCTTTTCGATCTGTTCGACCGCCCCGCCAGCCCGACCCGGACCGCCATGCTGCGCACGCTGCTGTTAACAATCCTGTTTGACGTGCTCGACCTCAACCATGCGAGCCCGCTGTGCGCTTGCCGTTACAAGGTGAAGCAGGCTACCGACTGGGCGGAGTCGCAGTTGCCGAATCCCGTTACACTCGAACAGCTTGCTGACGTCGCAAAGCTGTCTGTATCCAGTTTCAAACACGTCTTCAAGGACGTCATCGGCCTCACGCCTCACGCTTATCTCTTGCGCAAGCGCATCGAACACGCCCAAATTCTGTTGCGCCAAGGCGAGAAAAGCGTCACCGATATTGCGCTGGATTGCGGCTTTTCCTCTTCGCAGTATTTTGCGACCGCCTTTAAGCGCATCATGGGGATAACGCCCAACGACATGCTGCAGAACCGTAACGTGCCGCTTCCCTCTGGTGCCGACGGACAGTAGGCGCCCTCCCCGTACGCCGAAGCGCCTCTCATCGTTGAAAGGACAGCAAACGTGGCGTTTCCCCAAACCGACCCGCATGGGGCGCTTCCGCGCCTCGGCCGAAGACTGGCGCACTCTGGCGAACGAATAGAGGAGGGGATCTTATGTTTTCAATCGACACCAACATTCTGCTTTACGCCCAGAACGCCGATTGTCCGGAATGTGAAGGCGCAATGGATTTTCTTCTCTCGCAATCGGACCGATCGGATGTTGTTTTGTGCGAATTGGCGACTGTCAATGCGCGAGACTTCGTCGGATTCGGGTTCCGCCGCGTCTGGAATCCGCTGGCCTGACGGGGCCTGTCTCTATCGTGGCGAGGCGGTTTTTTCTGGGAGTTGCGTATTGTACGTGCCGGTATCCTCGTAGTTTCGCACGGGGATGTCCCAGCCGATTTGACGCAGATGCTGTGAGAAGACCAGATTCTCATAGCCACCCGTTGGCAAATTTCCCCACGTTGCATGGGCGGCGCGGAAATAGATCTGCATCATGCTGGTTCCGTACAGATGATGCCAAGCCGTGCAAAGCATCCCGTCCAGCTTCTCATTCTGAACGGCTTTACTGAGCCCCCTATATCCAATTAGGTTTTCCCACGGACACGCCAACACCGAAAAGCCTTTTGCCTTGAAGTATTTCAATGTTGGCCAGGTCTCCTCCTTGTTTGGCGCGCCGTAATACCAGTCACAGATAATCATGTCACGAGGCAGCCCATCCAGCATCACCTCAGCCTGATTTGAACCGTTGGCGTAAAAGCCTTTCCAACGCGGATCACCCCTTTTCAGAAGCATATCGTGCCAGATCATCATCCGACAGTTTCGCGTCGCCAGCGCATCGTGTATCCGCGACAGGAACGAGGCTACCACGCGCGGATAATCGGAACGGCGGCAGGTTTGGCATGTCCCCATATCGTCCGCTTCATCACACCCGGCATGAAAGTAAGGCGGCCGCCCGAATGCATCGTGCAGTTCTAGAACCACCTCTTCAATCAACTGGGTTGCCTCGGGATTGCTCAGGCACCAAGTCCATCCGAGGGGTTCAAATAACGGCTGAAGCTCTGGATGCAGATCTGTGACCACATGCTTGCCGCAACTGCCGCGCGATCCCGAGGCATGTCCAAACAAATTGAACTGAGGAATAAGAGTGACCCCCAGTTCATTGGCAATCTTCACCAGCCTGCGAACCTCCTTCACCGTCATGGTGCTCTTTGGCCAAGCCAGCTCAGGATGTGTCTTAGAAACGAAGGTGCCCCAGGGCTCCAACACAACCCGGTTCATTTTGTAATAGGCCGCCAGTCGAATGAACCGTTCGATCTGCACTGGCGTGTTCTCAGGGAACCAGCAGATGTGAAATCCGCGGAACGCCATGGCTGGCGCGTCGTCGATGGCCATTTCGGGCACAAAATACGCCGTCAGCTTTCTTGTTCCGCGCATGGGCTCGGCTAGCTGTCGCAGCGTACGTAACGCGTTTCTCGCACCGCCGATATCGGCAGCCTCGATGGTGAGAGTCCCCTGCGACGCTGTGATCCGATACGCGTCTGCTTTCTGCGGCGCGTGCGCGGAATCTTTTGTCGTCAGCGTGGGTGAAAACCCAAACCACGCCTTGAAAAGCTGGCTCACTTCCTTGGCCGCGTTTGGATTATCCTTTGCGCACGCAAACGTCAGGTTGAGCGTTTTGTCGAGCACTACATCCGGACCATCCGTCAGCGTGATCGACTGCGGCGCGGGCACCAGCCTCGCTTTAATGATCCGCGCTTCTTTTTCGTTCAGCGGCGCGGCTTGCAGCAATCCCGCTGCGCAAACGGTGATAACAATCCATTGCGTCTTTTTCATCTTTCTAGTGCTCCCTCTGTTCTTGGTTGGTTTCGCACAACAAGTCGTGTGCCAATTTGATTCGCGCTTTATCTGCCGCGGTGTGGTCACCGATACGGTTGGTTAAAATAATCACATACTGCTTCTGCAAAGGGTCAAACACGTTCTCGCGGCAAAAATCAGCTATGTTTTCACCTGTGACTTTTTCAACCACCAAGCCCAGTAGAATAAAGTTCGCACATGAATAATCATACGCCGTTCCTGCCGGACGAACAGGACTGAACTTCAGAATACGTTGTTTAACTTTTCCTTCAATATCATAGGGCTTGCTGTTGTTGAAACCGGAGATATGCAGGGCAAGATCACGCACAGTTAGCGGCCCTTTTAATGCTCCCTTGAAAGTCGATAAATAGTTGGTAAAGACCGTATCGGAATCAATAAGATTTCGATCCATGCAAAGAGCGACAGCCGTTGTCGTGCCCACCACCTTGGTTACACTGGCTAAATCGAATATCGCATTTTCATGTATCGGAAACTTTTTCGCTTTATCCATCCATCCCCACGACCGTTTTAAGATCACGCCGTCCGGTGTTCCGATCCATGCCACAGCTCCCGTCCACAGCTCATTTGATAAACTGACTCTTTCGACCGATTCGGCTGTTTGCACCTGTAATGTGAAAACGCCGATTAACAAAAGGATGATCCTGGGATTTCTCATTTGAAATTCTTCTCAATTCCTCATTGCCCAAGACCTTCTGCGGTTGTTTGCATCCACAAAGACGGTGTCTGACAATAGTCAACCGCCTAACCCGCCACAGCCTTTTTCTTTCATTCCCACTTTCCTGCATGTAAATCGGGGTTGCGATACAACTCTGCGCAACTTCCCTCGGGGATGCCGATCGACTGCTCCTGATCTGGTGTGCGCAGTTTCCACTGACCACGCGGCGAAACCGCGGTCGAAAAATTAGACTGTTCGATTACATGGCGTTTTTCCAGACTATCCATGCAACCACGGATGCATCCCTGTGCCCCGCAGATCGCAAAATAACCGACGTGTGCAAGAATCTGATGGTAATAATCTACGATGTTCCCATGCGGAAACTCCTCCGACGCCACCCATGTGCCGGTCGCCAGTGTATACGCCATGCGGTAGGCCAACTCTTCTGACATGCGGCTTTCACGTACCTTGAAGTCCACTGTTGGAAAATCCTTGATCAGGAATGGCGACACCTCGCGGTTGAGGCCGTGGTGCGTTAGCGTGCAACGCCCCATCGCGACATCGCCCCACTCGTACACCTGATCGTCGATCGTGATGCGAACCGGCGGCTTTTCGCCAGCTTTCGGAATGGCGCACCCGGGACATGTCTGCACGCACTTCATGCAGCGGTTGCAGAGCGTGCCTGGTTTCATGAGCGGGTCGGGCTCCAGTTCCGCATCGGTCAGGATGTTGCCAATGCGCACGCGTGGGCCCCACTTTTTTGTTAGAAGAACTTTGGACCAGCCGATTTCGCCTAGTCCTGCAGCTACAGCGGCGATGCGCACATTGAGATTGATCTCGCGTGCGGGACGTCCTGGCATGACCGGGGCATTCATCCCGCCGCGTTCCGGAACGGCTGGATAAAGCGGCACTGCCTCCCAGCCATGGTCTTCGATAAAACACGATACGTCATAGGTGATGCGCGGCCGAAAGAGGTTGTTGAGCCGATTGTACGAATAGTAGGTGTAGTTCGGCCAGTAAGTACCCTCCGTAATGCCACGATATGTGCCACGCGGAAACGGGGCAATCACCGAAATCACCGAATTGCACTCGGGGAAAATATTGCTCGGGTGCATCTGTTGCGGCGCGTTTTTGAACCGCTCAATGTTCGCCACCCCGATGAGGCAGGGTCGCCCCAGCGAGGCCGCGAAATCCTTGATCATCTGCGAGGTCAGTTTCATACGGCTCCTATTTGGAAAACACCTGTCCCGTCGCATGAACGGAGACCACGCCAGTATCCGAGAACTTGCCGCATCCCACATCGACTGCTTTCATCGCGCCCGACGCATCACGCGCCATCGGACGCTTAAAAGCATCGAGTTGCCACGGTGCACGTTTGCGGAAGGTGTTCTCAAAACAATTTCCGAGTTTACCGGCCTTTTCCAAACGCACCAGACATTCGCGTCCGCAAGCTGCTGCGATGCGATCCGGCTCTTTGCCGCGTCCGCTCGCGAGGAACGCGCCGTTCGGACACACTGCGCACAGGTTCAGGTCGATCTGCGCGATCTTCATTGCATGGCCCAGCACGCTGAGCGTTTCCGTCTTGTCCAGATGGATTGCTCCGAAGGGACACGCTGCTGCGCAGCCGCCGCAATCGCTACACAGGGTCTTGCCACGTACCTCATCGCCCGACAACTCGGCATCGGTCAGAATGAAAGCGAAGCGCTGGCGTGTGCCGAATTCGGGCGTCAGGATGAATCCGCCCAATCCGACCTCGCCTAGTCCCGCCGCTGTCACCGCATAGCGCGGGTCGATGTAGACGTTCGGCGCGGGTCTGTCGGGCGCGACGGGTAGGCCCTTGGGCATCCCCGCCTCGTTGTACGCGAAGATGGGGACAGCCTCGGCACCTTGCTCCTCAATCCAGAGCGACAGGTCATATGAGGTCTGAGATAAGAAATTGTCTTCTACCCAAGTGTACCCGAAACACTGGTAGGTGCTGGCGAAATTGGTGCCTTCTTCGACACCTCGCAGCGAACCGCGGCAGATACGCCGCGCCAATACAATCACTGACTTGCACTCAGGAAAGATCGACATGGGATTCTGTTCTGGCGGCACATCCTTAAAACGCGCCACTGGCGCAATGCCCACCAGATCAGCCCCGCACGCTCGGGCTTTCGCTTTCAATTCTTCTGTATTCATTAGCACCCTTCGTTTCATTCGCTTATCCAAACTTTATCCGTGGCACCAGCCGCATGAGAACCACCGTTGCCGCGACCGATACACTGCCTAGCACCGCCGCAAAGAGCCAGCGTCCGTAAAGCACATAACCGAGCGTAAAGAGCAACCCCCAGACCGCCATGCATCCCAACATCATGCACAGAATCCCCAACGGCAACCCTGCATTTTTCTCGCCCGGCTCAAAAGGTTCTCCCTGTGTGGCTGCATACGTCTCGACCCTGCGCCATCCCGGTCCTCCGGCACGAATTTTTCGACAGAACGCCACCAGCACGGACATTTCCTCCGGCGGGGTTAAATACGTAACCAGCAGCCACCCTATCGTTGTACAGGTAATCCCAATAATCAGTTTCCAGCCGCTGTAGGCCATGACCTTCAATAGCCCCGCGTCAGCCAGTAGAGCTTCGACTCCCAGTGGCTCCGCCACAAACTTGAAAAGCGCCGCCACGACAAAGGAAATAACCATGGCTGCAATCTCACTGTAGGCATTGATGCGCCACCAGAACCAGCGCAGAATGTAGATAAGCCCCGTGCCCGCACCGACCTGTAGAAGCACGTCGAAGGCCCCTTTAGCCCCTTGCAAAAACAGCGCCAGTCCACTGCCTGCGACCAACAGGAAGACCGTGGCCAGACGTGCCATGCGGACTTGCTGCTGCTGTGTCGCTTTGGGTTTGAGAAAACGCAAATAGACATCATTGACCACATACGAGGCCCCCCAGTTCAAGTGCGTGGCCACCGTCGACATGTGCGCGGCAATCAGAGAAGCCACCACTAGGCCGAGTAATCCCGCCGGCAATCTGGCAATCATCCCCGGATACGCAATATCATCACGCAGGAATGAGTCTTCAACCTCAGGAAAGGCCTTTGCCAGCGCACCGTGACCCCGCACAGCTGCTTTGTGATAACGAATCTCCTGATGAACTTCCGGAGCCAGATGATCTCCCGACTCTTTGTAATTCTGCACTAGGGCCACGTTCTCCTTCAGCCACCGTTTCGAGTGGGCTTGTTGCGCCGGTGTCTCTTTCGGCAGTACCACCATGGACACCAGTGCCACAATCAACCATGGCCAAGTGCGCACGCCGTAGTGCATAAAATTAAAAAGCATCGTGGCACCGATCGCGTGGCGCTCATTTTTTGCGGCCAGCATTCGTTGCGCAATGTACCCGCCGCCGCCCGGTTCCGCACCTGGATACCAGACGTTCCACCACTG
>CAZSUM010000121.1:2488-8279 GCA_964610015.1 uncultured Lentisphaeraceae bacterium | reverse complement strand
GGAGTCTGATAAAGCGTCAACGCGGCATTTGTGTTATTCAGGTTAAGAATGCCCATCCCGTCCAGAGAGATCACGGGGGCTATGGTTTCCGAGCCGTTGTAGTTAAAGGTGCCACTATTGGTGACACATCCGGAAAGTCCACTTCCCACCAATAAATTGAGCGTCGTTCCATTGGCGATTGTCAAACCCTTATTGAGATGTCCACTGGTGGCGAGATTGAGTGTGCCATTAGTTAAGAGTAAGGCACCAGACACTGAACCGTTATTGGTGATGACCGTTGTGCCGCTTTCATAGGCGACGGACAGCGCTCCCGTAACTGAGCCGGTTGAAAGAATATTGAGGGTTGAGGCACGCTTTAAGTTGATGTCGCCGTTCACGGCATTCCCGATCGTCAGCAGTCCATTCGCAAACGTGAGCGGACCTTCGACGTCCACGGGACCGAGAAGATTCAATGTCCCAAGGCTGGTTTTTGTCAGTCCTTGCGTTCCCGTGATTGCGCTACCCACTGTGAGGGTATAGCTTTTTGAGGCAAAGCCGAGGATGCCCTCCTCCTCGCCAAAGGCGAGCGTGCCCGGTGTGTTGGTGCCGATACTGCTGTTGGCGACTGCGAAGATGCCACCACTGGTCACCTTGAGTGACCCTGGACCTTCCACACAACTTCCAGTGCCCAACTTCAGCGCGTTAATGGTTGTTGGCGTATTAATCGTTGCAACCGAAGTCAGGGCAACGTTTGTTGTTGAAAGGCTTCCGTCCGCGATCGTTGATTCGTAGGCCGTGACCTGACGCACGCCGTAGGTCGCATCATAGGTCGCAAAATTATCCGGACCTTCGGTGTTGTAGTTGTTGCAGTACGCATAGGGGATGATGCTCATGGTTTTCGAATTATAGCTGCCGTCGCCACCAATTAGGCGAGGGGCGTATCGAACAGGATATTTGCTTTGTTGACTGCTGGATAAAGCGCCTGCCCGATGTAGTTGCCATGCAAGATCACCACGCCGCCGCCTACCGCTCGGTCAATGTCCGCGAACGCCAGTTGTGCGCCATACCCGGACGATGGCCTGCAACTCACATCGTTAATTCCTTCTAGGAGTGTTAGCGATGAGGTGAAGCGGTCGATTGTATTGGTTATCTGCCCGCCCGAAACGATGAGACTTCCCCCCTCCATGAAAACACCACGGCCGCGGATACTTTCGCTCATTTCATTGGTCGTGGAGTTCACCTGCAGTTGATCACGGAGTTGCACATCGCCTGAACACAGCGAAGAAACGGGTGTCGAAAGGTTCAGCGTACCTACTGAGATCAAGATTCGTCCCGCAAAACTGTTTGACGCGGCGAGATAGAGCGAGCCCTTCTGTCGATTGGGAAGCGAGTCAAACTCGAGCACCGTGCCCTCTGCAGCTCCGAAGTCGTTGTTGAAAAACATCTGCACAGAGTTCAAAGAGATCCATCGCTGGCTGGCTGCCAAGAAGACCGGGTTGTTGAACACAATGGGGGAGGCTGTACCGCGGTCCACGGAGGGGATGCCACCCGCGCCGATCGACAGGGTGTAGGTTCCGTTGAAGGTGTTCGGCTGAACGCTGACCCAACCGAATTTCATTCCGCCGATCAAGAGATTGTCTTCAAGCAGAAAGTTCCCCGTGGTTCCATTCGCTCCATTGAAAACAGCGTAATCGCCGCTGTCTGGCACTTTGCCGCCTGTCCAGCCCGCTTCGGTGTTCATGGATTCAACCGTGAACACTTTGTAGATGTCCGCTGCAAAGGCTTGCAAACCCATCATTCCGTGCAGACTTACCACCATCATAACCCACAGACCGAGGTGTTTGCTTTTCATACTGCTCCTGTCTTACTTAACCGTCATTCATATTGATGAAAAAGAATAGATCAAAGTGGTGAAAAACGCAAGTCAGGGCAAGTGCAAAAGGAAAGGCAATTGATTGAGGTCAATTGACAAAGTAACTGCGCCACCCCGTGAGCCAAGGTGGCGCGAAAGTGACAGAATCTTGATGGCGAGTTTTTTGTTAGGCAATGGCTGTTTGGCGGCGGACGAGCTCGGCCCCGATGCTACGCCGTGCGGCACGCAAGTCGAGCACGCCGATCAGCTTGTTGCTTTCAGGGCTTTCAAGAACGGGTAGCGCCTCGGCCTGCATGTTCTGCATATCGAGTAGGGCCTCTCCCAGATTCATCTTGGCAAAGACGCGGTCGGTGACGGGTTGCATCACATCGCCGACCACCAACCAGTGCCACGTGTGGCGATCGATGAGCAGTTCCTTGAGCATGTCGAACGTCAACACGCCGCAGATGGTTCCATCGCTAGAAACGACCGGATAGACGAAGGTGTCCTGCTCGGCAAAGCTTTGAATAACGGTCGCAAGCGGTGTTGCTTCCTTTAATGGAACGACGGTCTTATTGACGACATCGGAAACCTTCCACTCGGCCATCACATCCTCTTCGGTCACATTACGGCCAACTTCGCCCGCCTTCGTGATCGCCAGTTTGGCGAAAGCCGGACCGATCAGCTGCACGCATAACGTGGTGGCGGTGACGGTGAAGATAATCATATCGCCGAGGGTCAAGCTCCCGGTTACCTGAATATGCTGAAGGTTTTGACTGGCCATAATGGACAACCCGACCGCCACGCCGCCCTGGGCAAAGAGTGCCATGCCCATATAATTCCGCACTGGTTTTTCCGCTTTGGAAATCTGGCCGCCCCAATACGACCCGACCCATTTTCCGATGCTGCGCATCACCACATAAGCTGCCACAAGTCCCCAGATCCAAGCTGGCATGTTGCCGAGCGAAAGTCGTGCGCCGACGAGTACGAAAAAGATGATGTAGATCGGCGTGGCAAACGAGCGCACCGCTTCGAACAGATGTTTGCTACGTCGCGGCGCAAGGTTGATCAACATAATTCCGACCGCCATGGTGGCCAAAATGACATCCATATTAAAGGCCACTGCGAGTCCGATGCAGAGCAGAAGAATACCAATAGAGATGCCAAGGCGTTTTTCGGTCTGCGGCATATAGTGCATCATCGCATTGAGCACAACCCCACCGATGATACCGAGCACAATGGAACCGCCGAGCTCGATGCCCGTGTGCATCAGCGTGGTGCCGATGGAGTCGCCTCCGCTCTGGGTCAGGATGGTTGCGGCGCTGGTGCCGAGGCCGTAGAGTGTCATGGCAAGTGCGTCATCAAGTGCCACGATCGCGATAATTGCGGTGGTGAGTACGCCAGCGGAGCGGTATTCCCACAGCACATCGATGGTCGAGGCCGGATCGGTGGCGGAGGCGATTGCCCCGAAAACCACCCCGGCGGCAAGGGCCGAGATCCAGCTATGGCAAACAAAAAAGACGATCACCGTGGAGGTCACGCCTACCAGAAAAAATGCCGCAAGCCCCTCGCCCAACAGAATGGCGGTAAACTGCTTGCCGTACTTCTTAAAGATGCTTGCACTCAGTTCGCCTCCCACCAGAAAGCCGATCAATCCCAAGGCGAAATTATTAAACGGGCGCAAGGCAACAATGTCCTCTGGATGGAGCAATCCAAATCCGGTATCACCGATCAGCACACCGACGACAATATAGCCCACTACTTGTGGAATTTTCAGCTTCTGGAAAAGCCATGCACCGACCACACCGCCAGCCACGCAAATTCCCAGAACGGCGAGGACACCCAAATGGAGTTCATGCATTAAGCTACTCCGAAATGATTAATTGTTTTTGAATGAACGCGGGATCGTCTGCCGCGATAATCGCCTCGCGAACGACCGGAGACCTCAGCCGGGAACTGATGGCCGAGAGTGTACGGATGTATTGCGTATGCTGGTCGCGCCGGGCAGCGAGCATGCAGACAATCTGTACCGGCATGTCATCGAGCGAAACATAATCCGTGATCGGGGTTTTGCAGATGGCAACCGCCATGACCAGCTCGGTTACCGAATTGATGCGCACGTGTGGTACGCCGATCCCAAAGCCAATACCCGTGCTCATCAGGGTTTCCCGTTCTAGAATACCTTTGAGCAATTCATCGGGCTTTTTAACCATCGGCGATTTTGCCAACCGATCAACCAGCTGTGTCAGCACGTCCTGCTTCGTGGCATGATCCAACAGGATGATACGCTCCACGGGCAAGACCGAGCTAGCTACGCCCACAGAGGAGGCAAGGTTTGGGGGGGTTGCTTGCGACAAGCGATCGGTGACCCACTTTTCAATTTCGGTACGCTTAAACCGCCACGTTGTGCCCAGCTTGCCTCCCGGCAGTTCGCCCTTTTGTGCCCAATCATTCACCGTATGTTCTGAAACGCGGAGATAAGCGGCCACTTCTTCTAAAGTCATAATTTCGTGCATACAACCCTGCTCTAGTTTACGGAATTCCCGTATCTTCTCCCAATCTTGTCGCGAACGTCAAGAGTTCAAAGGGGGATAACGTAACGCGTGACGCGCTGCAACGCCAGCTTCTTTCGTGCAGGCGTAGCCCGCAACTCAATATTCTCACCACGAAGCTCACGAAGGACACGAAGAGGTGGTAGATTAGAAAAAAGCACCTTAGCGCTCTTCTGACCTCTTCGCGACCCAGTCTGGGGCGCACGGGTCACGGGCTTTATTGAAAGTCGGCACGCGTCTAAAGTTGGGCGATTCCCGGTATTTCAGGTCTCGATGTCCCCAATAGCTGCCGTAATATTGGCAGTTGGTGTCGATCCAGTTGGCAAGAAGCAGAAATTCCACAGGTGTCAGTTGGGTGGCGACGTCAGCGTGCTGCTTCGCCAATTTTTCCGCCCGCGCCTGTTGCGCGGCATCGGCCAGCGCGATCTTGCCGCGGCTGAGCATTGCGGCCAGCACGCTGGTTCGGGCCCCCAGCGAACCGGCGGGCAGGTATTCGACGTTGCCGGTCTTGGGATGGTTTTCCCCGATCACCACACCCAGCAGGCCGAGGTCCCGGTTCTGATCTCCTTTGCGGCGTTCGGGCACGAGGGCTTCGTAGGACGCGCAGAACTTTTGGGTTGGCGTGCCGCGCAGGTCCAAACCGCCCGCGAGCTTCTCTGCGTTTCCGTGGCAGGACACGCAGTGGCGGTCGAAGATGGGTTGCACGTCGGTCGGATAGTGCAGAACCCGCTGACCGCTCTTTTCGCCCGGCTGCGCACCGGGACGCGATGGCGCACTCCGAAAGGCCAGCGGCGGATCTTTCTCTGTACCGCGTGTCAAACCGCTCTGACGCATCGCGCTTTCAGGCGTCTCGTGACACCCGATACACGCCCGGATTTCTCCAGGCCGGTAGTCAACAAACGTTCGTTCGGTTTGAATTGCCAGACCGTCGGCATCCAGCGCCTGTAGAAAAATGTTCACGTCGGCGGGAACAACAAAATGCGCGGAGCCATCAGACTCGACAGGCACGATCCCGTGCTGGACCTTAAGCGCCAAATGCGTATCTTTCGAAATCACGATGTGTTGCTGATCGTACTCGTCGCCAAAAAGCTCTTTGCAGCGGGCTGCCCATGGCCGGGGCACCTGTTCCAATACGCGGAGGTGCTTGACCGCGCCGTGCGGCACGCCTTCGAGCCCGTGGTAGACGTCCGCCACCATGCAAACCGCCTCGCTACGGGCAGCCAGTTCCGCATTCACGGATGAGGCCATCACCGGCGGCACCGGACGCGGGCGCAGCGGCATCGGGCGCCAACATGAAATCGCGGGATCGCGGTAGACCTCGCAAACCGCACCGCACTCGTCGAGCAGATACAGGCCGTAGCCTTTCGCATCCGTCCACACCGTACCCCCCGGTTTGTGCGCCACCAGA
>CAZSUM010000121.1:0-2478 GCA_964610015.1 uncultured Lentisphaeraceae bacterium | reverse complement strand
ATCGGCAAAGAGCGGTCCGGTTCCCTCGGGATCTTTCTCCCAAACGCCCGCCGAATTTTCAAAGTGGAAGCCACCCTCGGTGCGAATGTCTACGGTCGGCGTCATCCAGGTCATTGGCTCGTGCGTGCGGATGGACTTAGTGAGATCCAGCCGGATCACCGTGCCCACGTTGTTGTTTGGATAGTGCGGCACACCCATCACAACGTAGCCCTGCGACATGTCGGGAATCACGCGGCCGAAGTTGAGCGTCGGAGGAAAGTCGATGTCGTTGCCGAAGACCTCAACGGACGCCGTACCGTCCGGACGCATCGCCCACAGACATTTTGCGCTCACCGCGCCCTTGTCGACGTACTCCCAGCGCGTATAGAGCACACGCCCGTCCGGTAGCATCGACGGCCCGGTCTCGCTCACCGAGCTGTTGCTCAACTTGGTCAGGTTATTCCCGTCACCGTCCATCCGATAGAGCACCGTGGTCGTAAAGTTATCCGCCGGATCGCACAGAATGCCATACTGGCACCGCGTGGAAACAAACGCGATACCGCCGTCCGGCAAGTAGCAGGGACACAGGTCATCCGTGCCGTGGTGGTAGCCGGGATCATTCCGATAGCTCCGCTCCAGTTCGGCCTCGTTCGACGGTGGAAACGTCAGTTGGCGTAAGCCTGTGCCATCGACGTGAACCTCATAGAGACGGTAGCCGTCCTGTGGACCCTTCTTCCACGCGAACACCACGCGCGTCGCGTCGAAAGAGAGGTCGTAGCGTTCAAAGACGCCCGACGACAGTTCGGGGACCAAGTCACGCACGTTGCCCGTCTTCACGTCGAGCACGCACAGATTGCCGCCCGGCATCCACGAGCTGTTGATGAACTCCGTATAGTAGTGATTTGAATTGTAGGTAAAGCGCTTGACGAACAGGATTTTCTCCACGTCCGCAGGCATTGGCAGCGCCATGACAGGGGCCTCTTTTGGTCCCGGCTGTGCTACCGAGGGCGGCTGATGGTCGACGACACGAATGCTGAAGCCGTTCATCGACGGCCCGCGCGAAGTGCGGGGCATACCGTAGGACAGCCGATCTGTTCCGGAAACGGTGACCGTGAGCAGCGCGTAGTTGCGGGCCGTGTTGCCGGTCTTCCCCGGTCCGAAGGCCAGATCTTGATGCGTCCGCCAGCCGTCCCCGGCGAGGAAGAACTGTTTGCCCGCATAACGCAATCCATCGTCTGCCCGGTTCTCGAAGTGCGCAAACTGAAGCGCGTAAATGTTCTTCGGGTCCAGTCCTGAGAAAACGAGTGTTTGTGGCTCAGAACCGATCGTAAACAACTCGGTTTGATAAGGCCCACCCCCGCCGAGATCCGTCGCGAGATAGCTGTTCGCTTCAACAGCGACGCGAACGCCGCTGTCCAATGCAAGCGGTGTCGCATCCTTCGGGGACCACAGGACGAACGGAAGACCGTCGTACGTGCCCGGATGTCCAAACACCGCTGCGCCAACGAACGTCCCTGAACAATCGAATGCGATCGGGTTGCCGCTGTTGGTCACCGCCGTGCTCAGTTGCGCGCCCTGAAGACTGCACGCGAGCCCCAACGCACAGATGCAGAAAAAATATCTCATTAAGCTAATGCGGGCTGAGCCCGCAACCCTCACCCCAGCCCTCTCCCAAAGGGCGAGGGAAACGACGTTTTTTTTAGCGCTGGTCTTCGGCTGTAAGGCACTCATCCATTCCAACGCCATATCGTCCTTACCTCTTATTCTTATATCCGCACATTATAACAGTTTGATCAATGTTCCACAGCAGTAGACTAAAAACAGATCCCCTGTCTGTCGAGCATAGCGGGCGACCCATGCACCCAGACCATACGTCACAATCGCAAAGATGCGTACTTAGCCGCTGGTTCCCGACAGGCTCTCCCTTCACGATCGGATCGCGGTTAGCGCCGCGTTGACGGCATCGAGGTCGAATGCTTCGGGATCGAAAGTACCGCCGATCCATTCGAGGTAATGCGCGTGTTGTGCGTGTTTTGGCTTGGAGATTGCCTTCAGGAACTCGGCGTAACCCCCGACGCCGCCGACATCTTCGGGTGGACAGGCGCGCTCGCCAGCCACGCAGACGGGGGACTTCATGCCTTCTGCCGCATCGAAGATCTTTTCCACCTCGATCTGATGTGTCCAGCCGTCACCGAAGTCATACTCATAGGAGAAGGTGGCTTTCTCAACGGGTACGACCTTGGTCAGCGTAATCCGACGGTAATCGATATCACCCATAATTTCCCAGTCCGTGTCAGGGTGCGGGTAACAGTAGGTGTTGTCTTCAATCGTGAAGCTGTGCAAATGACAGTCTTGCCAGCCCATGGCGAGCTGGATCACCTGATGTAGTTTTCCGAGTGGGATTGTCGCAGGCACGAGTACGCGTCGCCAGATCTTCGGCTTCGAGTCGTCCAGCGTAATTTTAAGCTGGTAGACATGTTTAGGCTTGGTTGGGCTCTT
>CAZSUM010000120.1:0-8312 GCA_964610015.1 uncultured Lentisphaeraceae bacterium | reverse complement strand
TTGTTGGCAAGTTTCTGGCAGCGTGGGCGTTTATCGGCATTGCGCTATCACTCACCTTCCCGATTGTTCTGACCACACTCTGGTTGGGAAATCCGGATTTAGGAGCGATCCTCTGTGGCTATCTGGGATCACTGCTCCTTTCCGGTGCGTGTGTGGCGATCGGCGTTTTTGCCTCAGCGCTCTCACGTAGTCAAGTGATTGGTTTTGTGATCGCTCTGGCGATCTGCCTCTTTATGTTGATCATCGGGTTTGACCCCGTGATCAATGCAGTTTCTGGTTGGGGGGTGCCCGCCGGGATTGTCAATGCCATTGCCTCATGCAGCCTCATGCAACACTTTGACGCTATGCGGCGCGGAGTGATTGATTTTTACGACATTGGCTACTATGTTGGCGTCATGGTCTTTATGTTGGCTGCCGCACATGTTGTCACGGATAACCGGAAAGCCTCCTGAGGTACCGGAACACAATCTTTTACTATCTTGAAAGTTGGGAGTTGATATGTCTAACACCAAAATGAAAGCGTTTTCACGCATCGGCAAAGGTGCTGCAGGGCTGGCTATCGTGCTGGTTATTATTGGTGCCGCAAACCTGATCATTGCCAATCTGCGACTACGAATCGATCTGACTGCCGAGAAGCTTTATACGCTCTCGGATGGTTCCAAAAAGGTATTGTCTCAGATTAAAAACGATGTCGTTCTGAAATTCTACTTCAGTACCTCATCAGCTGATATGCCCATGGGCCTCAAAACCTATGCCTCGCAAGTTCAGAATTTACTCAAAGAGTATGATCTAGCAGGGCAGGGCCACATCACACTGGAAGCCTATGACCCTAAACCCGATTCGGATTCTGAGGAGTGGGCGCAGCGGTATGGCATCGAGCCGCAGCAAACCAATCCCTTTGGCATGCCGGTCTATTTTGGGTTAGTGGCTGTGAGTGGTGACCAAGAGCAAGTGATTCCCGGCTTCAATCCCCGGACTGAAGCCACGCTTGAATATGACATTACACGACTCATTACCCGTGTTGCTTGGCCTGAAAAACCGGTGATCGGAGTACTCAGCAGTCTTAGCGTACTGGGAACGCCGCAAAATCCTATGATGATGCAGCAACGCCAACAACCCGATCAGGGGTGGATTGCTTTTCGCGAATTACGCAAAGACTATACGGTTCGAGAAGTACCGACCGATACCGAAAAAATTGAGAGTGACATCAAGACCCTTATCGTGGTGCATCCAAAGAATCTTGAGGACCAAACCCTTTTTGCACTTGATCAGTTTGTCTTGCGCGGAGGACGTCTGGTGGTCTGTGTCGATCCTTTCAGCATCGCTGATTTTGCCGCCAATCAGCAGCAAAATCCAATGATGATGCAGATGGGCGGCGGTCAAGCTGGACCTTCAACCCTTGGCAAACTCTTCGACACATGGGGCGTTAGTTTTGATACGACTAAAATTGTCGCTGACCTAAGTGCATCAACCAAGCTCAATAGCGGGGCCGGACGCGTGGAGGATAACCCGGCCTTTCTCTCACTGGGTACGGCCAACATGGCACATGATGATCTGTTGACGGCTCAGCTTTCACAGATCATGCTACCTTTCGCAGGAGCACTTTTGGACAACACAGCCACGGAACTCACCTTCACACCCCTACTCACCAGCTCAACTGAAAACAGCTGTTTAGTAGATCAAATGGGGGCACAGTTCGGGATGAGTGCCATGCGTTCGCAACTCAAACCTGATGGCACACAGCGTGTACTGGCAGCCCGTTTGCAAGGAACCTTTAAGACGGCCTTCCCAGACGGCATCAGCACAAATGCAACACCTGGGCTCTTAAAATCTGGCAGTAGTACAGTCATGATCTTCGCTGATGTCGACTTCATGAATGATCAGTTCTGCGTACAGACCATGAACTCGCTCTTTGGTGCTATCGCCCAACCGATCAACGATAACCTCACTCTCTTTGGTAACACCGTGGAACAAGTAGCCGGACGAGAAGAGCTGATTGGCGTGCGTTCTCGCGGACAGTTCAACCGTCCCTTTACCAAAGTGGATGCGTTGGAAGTCAAAGCAATGAAGAAGTGGCAGACTGAAGAGGATCGTCTTGAGACAGCCCTAAAAGAAACGCAACAACGCGTCACGCAATTGCAACAGCAAAAGACCGGAAATGATCGCTTGATCCTTTCACGCGAGCAACAGGCGGAGTTGGAACAGTTTCGTAAAACCCAAACTGAAACACGTAAACAGCTCAAAGAAGTTCGTAAGAACCTGAATCGTGAAATAGAGCAACTTGGAATGCTGATCAAGATCATCAATATCTCACTGGTGCCCTTACTGGTCATTGTGTTTGGTATTCAGCGTGGTCTGAGAAGAAAAAGACGTTAAGCATCATCGGGCGGGCCGCCCATTTAGGATGCCCGCCCCGAATGGACCCTTGCAAGTTAGCAGATTCACTTGTTATGAAAGGATTAGAACCATGAACAACAAAAAACTTTTAACGCTCACTGTCACGGCGGTCGTGCTGGTCGGCCTCGCCTATCTCAGCAGTACCAGCAAAAAGATGAAAGCTCCCTCACTTGTCGGAAAGCCTGTACTCAAAGCTTTTGATCTAAGCGAGTTGTCACGCATTGAAACCCGATTAGCGACGAATGACTCATTCGTTCTGGAAAGTACAGCAGATGGATGGGTCATCTCGTCACTCTACAACTATCCGGCTGACATGACCAAGATTCGCGCGAATCTTCTCAAGCTCAAGGATCTTACCGTTGGCCATGTGGCTTCAGATAAAAAACTTGAAGATCCCATTTTGGTCGATCTACAGAATGCATCTGGCAAATCACTCGCCACCCTGCGCCTTGGTAAAAAACATATGCGAAAGGCTACTGGACAGATGGCACAGTTTGGTGGTGATCAGCAGTATCCAGATGGACGCTATGTTTCAGCCGATGCTAAAGACACGGTTGTGTTAGTCAAAGAAACGCTGGAAGCCTTTGACGGCGATCCTAAAAACTGGATCGACACCCAGATTACCGCAGTACCCGCCACGGAGGTCTGCGCAATTGAACTGACCCAAAACAGCAAACCTGTCAAACTAACAAAAAAAGAGGGCGCTTGGACGCTCGAAGGGCTGACCGAGCAGGAAATCTTTGACAATGCCAAAAGTTACTCGCTTGAATCTGCCTTAAACTATCTGAATTTTAACTCAATCGCTGATCCGGCACTCACGGATGAACAACTGGGTATGACCACAGGTGCAGTTTTCCAAGCAACGCTTACTAGCGGCGAACGCTATACCGCTAAGATCGGCGCAGCCCTTACCAACAGTACCGACCGTTACTTTAAAATTCAGGCAGCCTTCACACCCGTTGGTACCAACGAAACGCAGCATGCAGAACTAGCCAAAAAAGTTGAGACCTTCAATGCAAAAACGGGTAAATGGACCTATGTCATCTCATCCTATAGCGCAGAGAATATGACGGTTAAGCGCGAGGCTTTGATCAAAGCCAAAGAGAAGGAAGAGACCTCAGAAAAACAAACCGCTGAGGCCGATCAAAAGGCTATTCAAAAGGACTAATTCATGGACCAGAAAAATTCAACTCATCTGATTGAAGCGCAAGCCGAGACCATAAACGCCATCCGTCAGGAGGTGAACAAGGTGATTGTCGGTCAAGAGAAGCTCATTGACCGTTTGATCATTGCGTTAATTACGGGTGGCCATATCCTGCTTGAAGGGGTACCTGGACTTGCTAAAACACTCTCGGTAAAAACCCTGGCGGACTCACTTGGATTACAATTTCAACGCATTTCCTTCACCCCAGATTTGCTCCCTGCGGATGTGATTGGAACGATGATTTATAATCCAAAAGACGCGACTTTTACACCAAAAAAAGGGCCGGTTTTTACCAACATGCTCCTCGCGGATGAAATTAACCGCGCGCCTGCTAAAGTGCAAAGTGCCTTACTTGAGGCCATGCAAGAACATCAGGTTACGATTGGTGATAAAACCTATGCGTTACCAGACCCCTTTCTTGTTTTGGCCACGCAAAATCCCATCGAACAAGAGGGGACCTACCCCCTCCCTGAAGCGCAGGTAGATCGTTTCATGCTCAAATGCGTGATCACCCATCCCTCACGCGATGATGAACGACGAATCATGAATCGTTTTACCAAGAATCATCTGGCAACTGTTGAAAAAGTTCTTGATGCTGAGCGAGTTAAAGCTCTGCGTGAAACCTTGGAACAAGTCTATTGTGACGAAAAGGTCGGGGAGTATATACTGGATATCGTTTTTGCCACACGTGAGCCTAAAACTTTTCATTTAGACGCGCTTGCTGAACAGATTCAAATGGGCACCTCCCCTCGTGCAACACTCTGTTTAAACAAAGCAGCCCGAGCCAATGCCATGATGCACGGACGCGCCTATGCCACACCGCAGGATGTCAAAGAAATCGCTCACGATGTCCTGCGTCACCGCATCATGCTAACGTATGAAGCTGAAGCTGAAGAGGTCACCACGGATCAGGTCATTGCAAAGATCCTGAATGAAATCCCTGTACCATAATACGAAAAGATCAAACGAGTATTACAGGCATGGCTATAGACACCAAAGAACTAATGCGCCAAGTGGGCAAGATCAAGATTCTCACCGCTCACTTGATCGACGAACGACTGACCGGCGATTACCACTCGGTTTTCAAAGGTCAGGGGGTCGAGTTTGATGAGGTTCGTCCATATGTGCCGGGCGATGATGTCCGTAGCATTGACTGGAATGTCACAGCGCGTACCGGGCTCCCACATATCAAGCGTTTTTCTGAAGAGCGTGAACTGACTGTTATCTTTCTTGTTGATGTTTCCGGATCACAGATTTTCGGTTCAGGCACACGATCCAAATCAGAATTGGTGGCTGAGATTACCTGTCTACTCGCAATGACGGCCATTCGTAATCAGGACAAGATCGGACTGATTCTTTTCAGTGATCGAATTCTAAAATCGATTCCACCACGCAAAGGACGTACGGCTGTCATGCGGCTGGTGCGAGAAGTGCTCGCAGCCGATGAAACACGGGAAAAGACCGACATCACGGCTGCGCTGCGCTTTCTCAATAATGTTCAGAAACGTAAAGCAGTGGTCTTTCTGGTTTCAGATTTTCAAGACAGCGGCTACGAGCGTGAATTGCGCGTAACGGCGCGTCATCACGATGTCATCGCCTGTCCGGTTAGTGACCCTTGCGAACTGTCGCTACCTGATGTGGGTCTGATTGAGATGCAAGATCCAGAGACGGGCGAATTACTCCTCGTCGATACTTCGTCATCCTCTGTGCGAAACTTTTTCAAGGCCCGTGCCGAGCAGGAACAGACAGATTTGCACCGTTTTTTGAAACGGACGGGCATGGATTTTATTCAACTTTCAACCCAGACCCCTTATATCAATGACGTACGCGCTCTTTTTCGACGCCGTGCTAGGAAACACTGATATGGTTAAAACTCGGACAGAGAGAAACCCTTTCACATGGCCAGCCATGTTGCAAATGCGGTTGTCCCGAATTCACTCCTGCGCTACGAGTCTTGCGCTCGTGGTGTTACTTCCCTGTTTTCACTTGATCGCTGACCCCTTTACCGCAAATCTCTCACACGGTGATGCCTCCATTAAGTTGGAAACCTCACCTGAAAAGGTCTCACCTGCTAGAGACTACCTGTTGACGCTCACCATTGAAGCCCCCGCTCACCTTGTTGTTTCCCTGCCGGATTTACGCGATCGCTTTTCGGGATTTAGTACTGCAGAAGATTTTGCAACACCCCCCATCGAAGCGAATGGTCGTATTCGGCAAACCGTACGGTGGCGGCTGGTCCCAGAACCCGCGGCAGATCAATACCGCCTCGCCCCTTTTGCCGTAACCACACATGACAAACGCCAGCCTGATGTCCCTCCTACTTCTTTTGCGACACCGGCTGTTTATTTCCCTGCAGAAGCTCCACTTGCCCCTGTAGACGGAGCACCGGAAGTATCTCCAACGCCTTTTTACATTCACCCAACTGCACAAACTATTGCGCTCTGGGTCATTGTGGCACTGATCGGATTAGCAGCCCTTGTCGCGCTCATCTATGGACTCATGCATTTAGGACACCGTGTTCGCGAAATGCGCATGTCACCGGTTGAACGAGCGTTAGCGGAATTAGATCGCCTACTGAAACGCAAGTTGCCCGATCGCGGTCTGTACAAAGAGTTTTATATTGAACTGACCATGGTAGTTCGTCGATATATCGAGCGAACACGTGGCATCCGTGCGCCTGAACAAACCACTCAGGAGTTTCTAGCGGCTGCCACTGAACATGCGACCTTTACCTCTGAGGTTCTGGCTGAACTCAAAAGATTTCTCGAATCTGCAGATCTCGTAAAATTTGCAGGTCAGGAAGCCACACCCGAAATGGCTCATGATGCGACGACAAAAGCCCGCAACACCATAGCGAGTGATTCTCACCACTTTCAATCCAACACATGATGATCGCCTATTACTAATTCAACATGCTTACACTAGCCACACCTTTAGCACTGCTACTGCTTATTCCTTGGGCCATCGCGGTTTGGCGTCTCTACCGTCGTGCCCCACGTACAGGCGTATTGTTTGCACCAATGCAGCGGTTACCGGAAAAAACCGCTGGTTGGCGCGTGTCTCTCGCCCGCCTCATCCCTCCAATTTTCTTATTGGGTTTCCTGTTGCTAATTCTCGCTGCTGCCCGCCCACGTTCATCCCTTACACGAGAACATCGATCAGTCAATGCCATTGCCATTAATATGGTCGTGGATGTCTCAGGATCCATGGAGGCCTTGGATCTCTCGCCCTCTGCACAGAATTACAAAACGCGCCTTGATGTCGTTAAAGAGCTCTTTGCACACTTTGTTGATTCACGTCCAGATGATTTGATCGGCTTGGTGACTTTTGGCGGTTATGCAACAACGCGGGCCCCCCTCACCATGGACCACCGTGCGCTCGTACATGTTCTTAAAGGAGTCGAAATCCCTCGGGCCCAGATCGATTCACAAGGCCAACCCGTCGACCGAGAAGAAACGCTGACTGCAATTGGAGACGGTCTAGCCACAGGGGTTGCACGACTTACAGATGCTGAACCCAAGACCCATATTATTATTCTGCTCTCAGATGGAGAATCCAACACCGGCATCATTACGCCCGATCAGGCTGCCGATGCAGCTGCCAAACTCGGGATTCGTGTTTACGCGATCGGTGTGGGATCAAATAATCGAACACCCTTTAAAACACGCGATATGTTTGGTCGTGAAACCATTGCCTATGCTGATGCAACTTTTGATGAAACTCAGCTCAAGCAGATTGCCCAGCAAACCCAAGGACGCTACTTCAGTGTTCGTGATCATGAAGGATTAAAACAAGCACTTGAAGAGATCAATGCCTTAGAAACAACCCGGATTGATCGACATGTCTATCAGCGTTTTAATGAACACTTTGTTCAGTACCTGATCTGGGGCGCGCTCTTGGTTACGCTTGCGTTAACGCTTAACATGGCTTTTATTCGTAAACTCATTCCTTAGTTCACAACGGGCATTTCACTTATGCGTTTTGTTTATCCATGGCTACTACTCTTACTTTCAATTATTCCGCTGGTCGGAATGATTTGGCTCTGGTTGGACCAGCGTGCACAACAACGACTCGCACGACTGGTAAATCCTGCTTTGCAAAATAAACTGATGCCAATACAAGCGAAAAGCGTCCGCCATCTCCAATTTCTCTTGGTCTTCAGCGGCTTGACCCTTCTGATCTTCGCCGCAGCACGTCCGCAATGGGGACGCAAAGACGAGCGAGTGATCACGCGTGGACGTAATCTGATCATCGCACTGGATGTCTCGCGTTCTATGCTAGCGACTGATGTGCATCCCAATCGCCTTGAACGCGCAAAAACCGACATTATGGATCTAATCGAAGATCTTGATGGCGATCGTGCCGCGTTGCTCGCCTTTCGTAATAAAGGTAGTCTGCTCTGCCCACTGACAACCGATTATGCCTTTTTGCGGCAGGCGCTTGATGGCGTTACACCTGAATCCGCCGCACGTGGCGAAACAGACTTAGGCGATGCCATTCGGAAGTCGCTTGAAGCGCTCGACCCAGCCCTAGATGAATATAATGCTATTCTCTTAATATCGGATGGCGAGGACCTCAAAGGTGATGCTGTCAGTGTCGCGAAACTCGCTGGAGAGCGAAACATTCCCATTTTTACCGTTGGCATTGGAGATGGATCGGGGAGCACCATTCCTGACGCGGAAAATAAGGGAGTTCAGAAATTTAAAGGCCA
>CAZSUM010000119.1:0-8323 GCA_964610015.1 uncultured Lentisphaeraceae bacterium | reverse complement strand
AAAAATGCCGCTGCTGTTCCTAAAAGCGGGGGTTTGTGGTGGGATCCCTCTGAAAAAATCTTCAAGTTATGGTATGAGGCTGGCTGGATTGGTACGATCTGCTATGCCACCAGTCAAGACGGGTTACATTGGAATAAACCCTCATTCGATATCAAACCCGGAACAAATCAGGTACTACCACTAGATCTGACCCCAGACTCATGGACTGTGGTGCCGGATTGGGATGCCCAAGATCCACAGCAGCGCTATAAAATGTATCTGCGTCCACCGGGAGGTCAGATGCCGGGAACCAGCATGACCTCTGCCGATGGCATCCATTGGGGAAACCGCGTTCACTCAGGAAATACCGGTGATCGCAGTACAATGTTCTATAACCCTTTTCGAAAAAAATGGGTTTATAGTCTTCGTTCCGGTTTTCGCGGACGCTCCCGTCACTACTGGGAGTGCGATGATTTCCTAAAAGGAGCGAAATGGAACAAAGATGATCCTGTCGTATGGACCGCCGCAGACAACAAAGATCTGGTTGATCCTGAAACAAAACAGACTCCTCAGCTTTATAATCTAGATGCAGTCGCTTATGAGAGCATGATGCTGGGCATGTATGAGCTCCATCAAGGCCCATCCAATGGCGAGTGCATGAAGAAAGGTCTCCCCAAGATCACTGAGTTGAATTTTGCCTACAGCCGCGACGGCTTTCACTGGGACCGTCCCGACCGAACCATTGATATCCCCGCTGAGCGCAAAGATGTCTGGGATCGCGGTTATGTGCAGTCCCTCGGGAACATCTGCTGTATTTATGGTGATAAGCTCTATATCTATTACACGGGCTTCCAAGGTCATGCGGCCCGCACCAATAGTAACTGGTTGAAGAACGGCATGTATGATCGCGGCGCAACCGGTGTCGCCTTCCTGCGCCGCGATGGGTTTGCCTCTATGGATAGTCGGAGCACCCCGGGCACACTCCTGACGCGCCTTGTAACATTCAGCGGATCTCAGTTGTTTGTTAATGTAGCCGCAGCGAAAGGCGCTTTGAAAGTTGAAATTCAGGATCAGAACGGCACCGTGATACCGCCCTACACGCTTGAAAACTGTCAACCCGTTACTTCTGACAGCACACTCGAACATGTCAGTTGGAAAGGAGCTAAGAACCTTGATGCGCTAAAAGGAAAAAAACTTCGCTTTAATTTCACGCTCACAAATGCCTCTCTATATGCCTTCTGGGTCAGCAAAGATATGAGCGGACGCAGTGATGGCTATGTAGCAGGTGGCGGCCCTGGATATACCGGCATGACAGACACCGTCGGCAAAGATGCGTTAAAAGCAGCGGGAACAAAAACTTTCTGACAGCCTTTAAAGGATTTAAAAATGAATATGGGTATTCGCGAACGATTGCGCCAAGGTGACGTCCTTTTCGGGGTTTTCTGCAAAACAACAGATCCAAGTTTTATCGAAATTTTGGGCTATTCTGGATTTGATTTCTGCATTCTCGATCAGGAGCACGGAACGATTTCATTGGAGACATTACCAAATCTCATCCGTGCAGCGGAATGCTCGGGAATCGTACCGATTGTCCGAACACCGGATTCGCGGGCGGAAAGCATATCGCAACCGCTGGATTGCGGTGCAGGCGGCATTCAAGTTCCTCAGGTCGGCTCGATAGCAGAAGCGCAGCAGATCATCCGTGCGGCTAAATTCGCGCCATTGGGCGAACGAGGCGTTTGCCGGTTCGTGCGTGGGGCACAGTTCTCAGCAATGGACCGTACCGATTATTTTCGGAAGGCGAACGAAGCACTGGTCATTCTCCAGTTGGAAGGCAAGCAAATTCAGGAGTACGAAGGGATTGCCGAAATCGACACCATCGATGTGCTGTTCATCGGACCGTACGATCTTTCACAGGCAGTTGGATATCCCGGACAAATCGAACATCCCGAAGTGCTGGCAATGATGGGAAAAATCATTGCCGCTGCGCGAAAACATAATAAGGCTGTGGGCGTCTTTGCCGACACCCCCGCGCAAGTCACCCGCTGGATTGCAACAGGTGTACAGTATATCGCATACTCAGTCGATGTTGGCATTTTTACGTCGGCGTGCCGTCAGACCCTTGAGACCATTCGCCCCTGACACAGCCTTCTTACCCCGCGCAGATTTATGGTTGTGGTGGACGTTGCCTAAAGCCACTTATGTCCTCGTGAACGTTCTCAGATATAGGGAGGGTTGTTGTTCGACCTTGCGTTGCGTTCTCTTTACCCACCCCTTTCTTTCAACGCGTTAATACAGTGATGCCCCCCGCATGAAGACCTTCATGCGGGGGGCATCAGCATGATAATGAAACCAGCTACTTCAAAGTGAAGACCGTTCCCTTATGGTAAATGGTCAGCATGTTGTTGCTCAACCTCGCTGAAAATCCGGCAGGCAACGTAAACGTAGCGAGATTCCCTGTAACGGATCCACCTTCGAGGATCACCGATCCGTTGGCGGGGATTCCGTTCTTAAAGACGATGTTCAGTCCGTCCAATAGAATGATCGAACTGAAATAGAACGGCGTCACGACTCCACCTTGGCCCACGGTCACTTCAAGCGTGCCATTGAGCGTCGTTGTTCCATTTGTAACAACCCCTCCCGAACCGGTAAGGCTGTAGAAGGTCTGAGCCGTCTGCCCCAGATCCAGTGTGCCCGCAGGCCCGAGCTCCAATATCGTGTTTGAGTCAAAAATGTTGTTCTCCGCGGTTTTGACTCCCATCCACTTGCGCGCCAAATAGGCCTCAACACTCTGCTGTTCAGCCAACGTCAAAAAGCGGCTGTAGCCAATGACCTCGCCCATAAGGCCATTGTATGCTCGGGCCCCGATACCGCTCGTCCAGTTATAGTAATTTCCAAGGGCCCACTGCCTACTCCAGTTATCACGATTGGCTCGTACGGTAAAGATGTAAGGCTCACCCACCGTAAAGGTTGTCACACCCTGAACGCCATTGATGAAATAGTTCGTAGAAAACCCGAATCCGTCATCTGTAGATAAGTTACGGTAGGGACTCCAAGTCGTTGCATTGCCGAGGCGAATGCCATAGTCCGATTTGTACGGACCAAAAATACCAGCCATGGCAACATAGTTGTCTGTCTGCGTCATGAAGAAGAAGGTCCGGCCAATCGTGTTGTCCGTATTTCTGAGGCGGTTGGTGACCGAAGATTCAACCCCATTAAATTTAACGCCCTTGCGTCCACCGAAAGCGATTGCGCTGAAGGTCGGTGGGGTCGTAGCGGGTGTACTGGTATCGCGAACAAAATCACCACCAGACACGCCGCTGTTTTTCCAGGTGATGACTTCATTCTGAGCATTGGTCTCAAGATTCTCGATGTTGGCTGCATCCAGATGAAAGGTCAAATTCGAAACAGCGGGAAGCTGCTCAGACAACCAGCTCTTGATTGTCACGGACCCCTCTGTCACAGAGATCTTTTCGCTGAACAGAGAGGCGTTCTCGGGCTGAGAAACCTCAAGCGAACCGCTCCCGACCTTGACTAAATTGATTCGACCCTCGACCGTTCCCGAGATATCGCCAGATGAAAAGGTAATCGTTACGACATTCGTGCTACTGTTGCGCAGAGTTCCTTTGCAAACGAGCGAGGCAAAAGTCTGGTTGGCTCCGTTGAAATCAAGAACCGCACCCTCACAAACTGTCATTGCTGTCGACATCGGCAGAATCTGAGAGGGTGCAACATAGGTGCCGACTTTCCACTTGTTCATCAGGTAACTCGTGATAAGCTGTCTTCTGCAGGCATCAGACGGCGCGAATACATAAGAATTTCGCCAATGCTACCAGCAAACGCCCGTGGATATTCAGCCGAGTTATCAAAGTACTGTCCCACCGAAAGAGCTGAGCCGATGTTCTGAACCGTATTAACCACAGTCCGTAGCAGATGCGGTTCGGCATAAGAGAAACTGCCCGTTCCTTCAACACCGTTGATCGCAAAGTTTTCGATACCCGTCACTCCCCATTTATCGAAACCAGTATCCCATCCAGCCCCACTATTCAGTCGGATTCCGTTATCGGCATCGGTTGAACCGATCAATCCGGCGAATTTCCGCGCGGCTGTCGGATGGTTCACAGCATAAATCGCCTGCTCTGTGATGAACGTTGCTGCCGAGCAAGAGAGTCGATTTGTAACAGCCGAGCCGTCTCCGTTGTTCACTCCACTGAAGCGTATGCCTCCCAGACCGTTCATTGCCTGCGGGTCGTAAACCGGCATCATCGCCGGATCGCTCTGCGCAAAGGTGGCTGATACGCTCCCCTTACTGGCCCACGCCGTAACAGCGCCGGAGGCATTGGTTGTCACGCTCGCGTTGCGGTTAGCCGCATCAAGCGAAAGTGAAGGGGCGATTGAAAGCGTCGGCAACGCCTCAGTCGAGAAATCACCGCCGAGACGCAGCGTTCCCGCCTCAACGATCGTCTCGCCAGTGTAGGTGGAGGCTCCTGCAAGCACCTGCGTGTTCGTACCGCGCTTAACAAGGCTGATCTTACCAGCACCATCCACGATGGTTCCGTAGAAGATGCCGATCTGGGAGGTGTTGGTGCCAAGTACAACGACCGTGTCGGTCGCGGCTTGGATCTGCCCTTCCTGTCCAATCAACACCCCAAAAGAGTTGGTTACTCCGTTCACAGCTACGGTTCCCTTGTCTACAAAAAGGGTCCCCTGCGAAACGGTATTTTGAAAGGTCACCGTAGTATTGTTAGTCTGCATGAACGTTCCGCTGCCAGTCAACGGAGCGGAGAAGGAGTCGTTGCTGGGAATCAATTCCAACGTGCCGTTATTTAAAACAGGCCCAGACCCGAGTGAGTCCGTCGAAGTAATCTGAACAACACCCGGGACTGTTCCCTCCACGACCGGCGAGACGATCATCGTTCCACCTGTGTAGGAACTCGACCCTGAAAGAACCAACACCCCTGATAAGTCAGGCCATAAGCGAACTGAATAATCACCCGAGATGGAACCTGAGAGTTCAGCCTTCCCGGCATCCGAACGGATCGCGACATCATCGGTCAGCGTAATGGGGGATTCGACCTTTGTGCCAGACCCTAGGCGCAGTGCTGCAAGCGCAGTTGACGACCCAGCTCCAGCGAGAAACAGTTGGTTTGTGAGCGTCCCCTTCTGCAGACTGAGCTGTCCGCCAAAAGCGATTCTTTCAGTCGTAGACGACTCTGTATAGGTTCCCACTTGGCCGCGAACGGTGATGGGACCGGGGCCGAATGCAGAAGGATCATTGGTTGAACTCACCGTGCCGACCAATATGTGAAGCCCACCTGAAAAGTCGTTGGCCGCATTATTCAGTAGCACTGTGTGGTTGAGGGTCCTATTAATGTTGTCCATGCCAGCCAGAACACTCAGCGCAATCGGCCCTGTGATCTGCGGTGCAACCGAAACGGAATTGTTTACGACAACGAGACCTTCAGATCCCGTAAACGTCAACGCACCCAGACTGTTATTCAGACTGGTATCAAGCATCAACGTACCGAGCATGTCAGACGCACCAAGGGTCAGCGTTTGTCAGGGGAAACTCAAGGTTGAGGAAACCTGCAACGCGCCGACAGCCGTATCTGCGGCCAGCGTCACAGCGTTGGTGACCCGCACGGTATCCGCATCTGTTGCCGTCGCGAGATCGGCTTTCGTGATGGAAAAAGCCGAGAAACCTTCATTCGTGGTGTGGGTGCAAAACCTATAAGAACCGTAGTTATCATAGAACATCCAAGTCGGCAGACGGCCCTCGGCGTTCGTCAGCGCTGATGCGTCGGCGAGAAACATATGGATACCACTTGGAAGTGTAAACTGTAGCGTGCCTTGCGCTTCGCGCTCGATCACCGCTGGCAGCATCATTTCCTCCGTATAACCCGTACGAAACACATTCTGCCCAGGACCAACGATCAGCTTCCCGCCCGCAACCAAGTAACCCGTAGCCTGCTGCGAATTGTTGTTAATCCGGCTGTCGCTCACACGCAAATCCCCATCCGTCACAGGCCTCGAATAACGGGGCGAAAGCGTGGCCACACCCATCACATCCACACGGGAAAAATTGGTGATGCCCGATAAAGATTCAAGATTGATGTTGCCTCCTTTGATGGTCAGGACGCTACCATCACCAGTAATCAGTTGATTCAGGGTGATTCCAAGGCCGCGGCTGGGAAACGGATCGACCTTAATCAGCGGATTGTTCTTCATCGTGAACACATTTCCCGATGAAGAGTTAAGGCTAAAAATAGGCGCTTTAACTATAAACTCGTGCAATGAAACATCCTGATTGGGCGTCACTTTAACTCCGCTCTGCATCACAGCGGAGCTGTCGTCGCCATTAGCAATGACACCATTAAGCCATTTACTGGAGTCACTCCAGTTTCCGTCCGATAGCGAAGTCCAAATGCCGTCGGCAGCGAAACCCGACAACCTAGTCAATACCGCCAATACAGCAATCAACAACGTTTTCATTTTCATACCTGCTTACTTTTTTATTTACATTAAACCACTGGTTTTAACTGTGTTTAAATATTACAAATCGGTTTGTGGGGGCACAAGAAAAATGTGACTAGGGAAATCATGATTGTGAATCGTTTATTCTTGTGTATTGCTTAACCTGCGGGGATGGGTTATATAATAACGGGAAAGCAAAATTGTTTCGGAGGTTTATGACATGCACACCAATAAGCAGATCACCGCTTTCATGGATCACTATCCCTTTGAAGGTCTGACCTTCGACGATGTGACCCTTGTCACACGCTATGCCGACTTTCTACCGGATGAAACCAATCTCGCCACCCGTTTAACCAGCCGGATATCGCTCAACATTCCCTTTGTGAGTGCGGCCATGGACACTGTAACCGAATCCGGTATGGCCATCGCAATGGCTATGCTGGGTGGCATCGGTGTGATCCATAAGAATCTCCCTCCAGAATGTCAAGTGCAACACGTTCGGCGTGTGAAACACCATCTGAACGGCCTGATCATGAAGCCCGTGTCCTTCCATGCCAGTGATACCCTCGCCTACATCCAGACGTATCGTGAAGAACATCGACTCTCCTTCAGCGGCTTTCCGATTCTTGACGACCAAGACCGACTCGTCGGCATCGTTACCTCCAGCGACATTCGCTTTGCCAAACGTTGTGCCGCGTGCGTTTCAGAGGTCATGACAACCAAAGTGGTCACCGCGTCACCGGGCACCACGCTCGAAGAGGCCTACCACATCATGGCCGAACATAAGATCGGCAAACTTCCCCTAGTAGATACCCAAGGAAGTCTAGTCGGACTTTACTCCTTTACAGATGTCCTCGAGCTGGTCAAGAACGCCCAACCCCTCTACACACGTGACAGTCGTTATCGCCTGCGTGTCGCCGCTGCCGTCAGTTCCGGTGACCATGACCGAATGGCGATGCTGGCAAATGAGGAGGTCGATGTGGTGGTGGTCGATAGCGCCCATGGCCACTCTAAGGGTATTCTTGACATGATCTCGTGGATTGCCAAGCACTATCCAGATATCGACATCATCGGCGGCAATGTCGCAACGGCTGAAGGTGCTCTCGCAATCATGAAGGCCGGTGCGCATGCTGTTAAAGTTGGTATCGGCCCCGGATCCATCTGTACCACACGCGTTGTTTGCGGCGTTGGCATCCCTCAAATCACTGCGGTCTATAACGCCTCTAAACTTCTTAATGGTGAGATCCCGATCATTGCCGATGGCGGCATTCGTCACTCAGGAGATGTCCCCAAAGCCTTGGTCGCCGGCGCAAACACGGTGATGCTGGGATCCATTCTGGCTGGAACAGAGGAGAGTCCCGGAGAAAAAATCATCCATGAAGGCCGCCACTATGTAGTCTATCGCGGCATGGGAAGCCTTGCAGCTATGCAGGAAGGCAAGGGAAGCCGTCAGCGCTATGGCCAAGAAAATGTGGCTTCTGATGATCTCGTACCACAAGGTATTGAAGGCATTGTTCCATTGGCTGGGTCAGTCAAAAAGATTCTAACCCAATTCTGCGGGGGATTACGTTCTTCGCTTGGCTACTGCGGCGCTCGCGACATCGCCACCTTGAAACAAGACGGCTCCTTTTATCGTGTTTCGCATGCGGGAGTCCGCGAAGCCCACCCACATGATGTGAAGATCATCAAAGAAGCTCCTAACTACCGGAGTTGAGCAAACGTTGCTCTGATGTAGCGCTCTTCACAAAATATCTGCTTTCTGCCAGCCTACGGATCAAGGCGTCTTTCGCCTTTCTCCGTAGGCTTTTGGTTGCCTTTAATAAAGGAATACCCCCCTTACAGGTTCACTTGCGGAGTCATTAATGGTGAG
>CAZSUM010000118.1:0-8363 GCA_964610015.1 uncultured Lentisphaeraceae bacterium | reverse complement strand
TTGTTGATGCGGGGGTGGGGGTTAAACCCGCAACCTTTGTTGAGTTGGCTCAAAAGAATGAGGCGCAAATCATCGGTGTTTCAGCACTCTTAACAACGACTATGATTCACATGCGCGGTGTTGTTGAGGCTGTTAGAGCCACCGGGGCTAAATGTAAGGTCATGATTGGCGGTGCTCCGGTGACACAGTCTTTTTGTGATGAAATACAGGCGGATGGCTACTCGGCGGATGCGGCTTCTGCTGCTAAACTCGCCTTGCGGTTGGTGGGAGTGGTGGCAAAGGAAACACCATGAGGTTTTGGGTTGGGGGGGTGTTGATTTTTTTTATGACTCAATGTGACGGGGTTTGCGAGACTTTGGCATATTGGCGTCTTGATGACGAACCGGAGTGTTTGACGTTTGAAAATGCGTTTAGCACGAATTTTACGCTTAACGCACGTGGCTTGGGTATCAGTGCATCCTTCCGCATGCCGTTTGCTGTGCTTCCACAGTGGGAAACGCTTCCTGAAGCCTCACGGACCCAACGCCGTAATCACGGTTCTATTGATTTTGATGGTCAAGGGGATCACCAACTCGTTGCTCTAAAATTAGGCGGTGTGTTGGCGCAGTTAACGAGCTATACGGTGGAGGGCTGGGTGCGGTGTAGTGATCTCCAGCCCGCAGAGGCTCGATGGCCAATCTTTGGCGTTTTTTCTGATAATCGTGCTTTTTGGCAGCTCTGTTTACAGCAAATCTCTGGGCGTCTTTGTTTTGGGGTTCAGACACAGGAAAACAAGGACGCGACACGTCAGGTGTTGGTGTTTGAAAAGAGCATGTGGCCACAAGATTTTGGCTGGCACCACTTAGCCCTCGTCTATCGGGAGGCACGCGTGCAGAGTGGCGAATGGGAACTGTTTGTGGATGGTCAGTCTCAGGGCATGGTCCTCAATCCACTGAAGGCTGATGTTTTTTCTCAGGAGAGTTTTTTTTCCATTGGGGGAACCGATCAAGCTGGAAATGGCTTTACAGGGCAGGTGGATCTTTGGCGCGTGAGTGATCGTGCGCTTGAACAGGCTATGCAATTGAACGCTACGGGACCCCGAAGTCTTGCTTGTTGGCCGTTGGATCGTCTGCCGGATGGGAACGTTGATCTTCGGGATTTGGCAGGACATCATGATTTGCATCCGGGAAAGGATGGTGGTGTTTCAGCCGCTTCAGGAAGTGCCTGTACCCAGATCTCATTTGAGCAAGCGCCCCAATCGCTATCAGCCGCACCGCTGACAAATGCGGGCTGCGTTTGGCTATCGGGTATGGTTGGTAAACGGAGTTTGCTAGTTGCACCTGATTTGGGATTGCAGTGCGATCTGACCAACAGTTTTACTGTCGAAGGTTGGTTTATGCTAAACGGCGCGCCCTCAGAGCGTTTCTGGCAAATGGTGGGGGCCCGTGATGATGCGAATGGATGGATGCTTTACATGCAGCAAGATAGTGACGCGTTACGTTTCCATCTGCATGTCAGTGATGTATCGCAAGGTGGGCGAATACAATTTGATCAAATGTTTCCCAATGGCGATCTTCTGTCCGTTACAAATTGGTGCCATTTAGCGTTGGTGTATGATCATTTGCGTAACGGAATTGGGGTCTGGGAACTTTTTCTGAATGGAGTATCACAAGGCACGTTGCAGAATCCTGCGGTTCCCGATCGTTCTCACGGTTGGCGTGAATTTACATTGGCTGGTAGACGTTCCTTCTCCAACTCATTTAATGGGGGCCTGGATTGTTGGCGTGTTTCTGATGCGCCGCTCGCGCCAGAGCAGTTCCTGTGTTATCGACCGGCAGGTACACCGACATTGGTACAGTCACGTTCATCAACGCCTGACAGTCGAGCGTTTTCATGTGGCAAACTCCTGCCGATTAAGAACCTTAAAGGTCCTGTTATAGCGAAACCGATGTCCGACGGAAAAGTGTTTGTTGTGGCACCGGTCATGTCTGATTACTCTGTGTATTCACAAAAGTTGATTGGGCGGTTAAGTGAAAATTATTGGGCGCCTTGGGATGATGTGGAGGATGTTGCCTCTCATGTGCCCTTTCTTGTGAAATCGTTGGCTTGTTATGTGACCCCTTTTGGTAAACGCTATGTGTTTTATAGCGGGTTGCCAACGGAAACTTGTCTGTACACCTGTTCCGATAATACCGGAAGCCACTGGCTGAAAGAAAATTATCCTTTGCGGTTGACGTTGCCTGTTACGAAAACGCTGTTTCAAGTTCTTGCTTTAGGTGATCCGTTGGAAGTGTCGGGGAACGTCTACCTGCCTTTGATTACACAACGGTTTGAAGACATGAATCCTGTGATTGAAGCTTGGGTGGCTGTCTCACATCATCTCGTATCAGAGCGGAATGCCGCGCGTATTGATTTTTCTATTCTGCCAGAGCGTATCAGCATGGTTGATCAGGGTATTGATGGAGAGGCCTTCATGCACATCGGGATCTTTTCGCCGGGCCCAAATAAATTGAGGACACTTGTGGTAAGGCCTGATGGATGCGTTGAGAATCGAATGAGTCAAGATGGAGGTCTTTCGTGGTCGCACCCTGAGCGCGTGCGTTTATGTAACGGCAATCCGTTGGCACTTTCAAGTTCGGTCGTCGGTTTTGGGCGGCTAGCACCAGGAAAAGATCTTATTTTTTGGCAACTGATGCGCACCTCGAAACAAAAAACGTCAGGGATGCTTTTTGGGGTAGGAGGCTCTTCATCCATCGATGGGACCGTGTCTTGGTCAGAACCGGAATTGCTTCTACACGCCTCCGTTCATCCGTTTGCCGAGGTGCTGGGGAGTTTGACCGTTCAACACGGTCAACATCGTTTACTCGTGACTCAGGCTGGGAGTGCTCGCGCGTGTGAGCTCAGCACCACCATAATTGATGGATTGTGGTCGACAAACGCGTCTGGGATCTGTCAGGACGGTTTGGTTGCGGAGTTTACAGGGAATGGGCATGATCGGCATCAGTCTGCACAGTTGACTCATTTTGGAGAGTTGGCAAAGGGCGGGTTCAGTGTCGAACTCTGGCTGAGGCTTGAGCGGGTCTGTAACGGTGAAGTTCTCTTGCGTACGGTCGCTGAACAAAAGGGGATAGACGTGGTTGTCGAACGCACCCAAGGACGTGTAACTCTTAGGATGAATGTCTATGATGGCAACCGGCAGGTTGTTTGGTCAACGGCGAGTCGTGAACTATCCGTTAACCGTTTAAATCAGATTGCTTTTATTTGTGATGTCGGCGCTGGTGTTGGCTACACATGGGTTAATGGGTGCTTTCCCCTTAATCCGCAAACAGGGGCTTTTGAGTGTGTTCTTTTACCGGAACGATTGGGGCGCGTATCCAACAACGCAGGGGAGGCTATTGTTTCAAGAAATATTGTCAAAGCCCTTCTTTATGATCGGCCTTTACGTTCTGCTGAACTAACGGCGCATTTTAATGATAGTCGAAAATAATAATGTTGATAAATTGTTTCTTAAATTCATCAGCTTATTTGTGGTGTTTAAGCCATTATTTAGTGACACCCCGGTAAATTAAATCCACCGACTATCCGCGTAGGGTTGTCTAGCAGTCGGTCTTGCCATATACTATCACATGAATGGGAGGTAAGAAGATGCTTACATGGTTGCCTGAATTATATGGTCGTTCGCTGTTGAGGATGGCGGACTTGAGTGATGAAGAACTGGTCAGTGTGATTGATTTGGCCATTGCTCTCAAAGCCCGTCGACGTGCGGGGATCCGTGGCGATTTGCTTAAAAGACGGCACGTTGCCTTGGTTTTTGAGAAAAGCTCGACTCGTACACGAAATTCTGCTTCGATTGCCATTCGCGATGAGGGGGGCACAGCGGAGTATCTGACGAAGCATGATATTCATCTTGGGGCAAAAGAATCGGTCAAAGACACGGCGCGTGTTTTGGGACGTATTTTTGACGGGATATTATTCCGTGGCTTTTCTCAGAAAACGGTTGAGATTATGGCTGAATTTTCGGGTGTGCCGGTCTGGAATGGGTTGACGGATGTTTTCCATCCCACACAGATCCTGGCAGATTTGATGACCATTCAAGAAAATTTTGGACGACTCAAAGGCCTCAAAGTCGCGTATGTGGGGGATGGTCGAAACAATGTGGCAAACTCGTTGATGCTGGGATGTGCAAAAACAGGTGTTCACTTTGTTAATTGCACGCCTTCAGAACTTATGCCAGATCCCAACTTGGTTCAGGAGGCACAGGAAACGGCACGTCGAAATGGGTCTACAGTTTCCGTCACAAACGACCCAGTCAAGGGTGTGGTGGGTGCGAATGTGATCTATACCGACGTGTGGGTCTCGATGGGGGAAGAGGGACAAAAAGAAACTCGCTTGCGGTTGTTGAGACCTTATCAGATTAATATGGCGTTACTAAAGGCAACGGGTAATCTCAATGGTGAATTGATTTTCCTGCATTGTTTGCCAGCTTTTCATGATCATGAAACAGCTGTAACGGCTGAAAGTGGAGCGTTGGAAGTGACGGATGAGGTGTTTGAAGCACCTTTCTCAAAAGTGTTTGATGAGGCTGAGAATCGGATGCATACGATTAAGGCGCTGTATCTCTCTTCCATGACAGAAGGTGCTGCGCTTTGATCACCCCAGCTTCATTTGTGGAGACACACTGTTAGAGGATACTGTCGTGAAAAATTTGTCAAACATACCGTGGGACGCGTTTGTATCTTTGCCGCTTGCTGAAAAAACACCGTATTTGATGCAGTTGGATGGCATGCCGTACCATACGTTGTTTGCGCAGCAGTTTGGTCGCGATCTGTTGAATAATCTAGCGGTTTTGGCGAATGAGATTCGTACAATCGCTAAAACTCGCGAGGGGACTGAATTTTTGCGGACCATGGCCTTGCATAAGCGTGCCATGCTCTACTTCTCACAGCCTAGCTCGCGGACCTTTCTTTCCTTTGTTTCAGCGTGTCAGATTCTAGGTGTTCCAACTGGGGAAGTGCGTGACACCTCTATTTCCTCGGAGTTCAAGGGCGAGTCGCGTGAAGATTCCGTACGAACGTTCAGTTCATACTTTGATTTGATCATTATGCGAACGCCTGAAAAAGGCCTAGCTGAGCATATGGCTTGGGCGCTTTCTAATTCCGAGCGCTCCATCCCTATTATCAACGCGGGGTCGGGACAAGATCAGCACCCAACACAGGCTTTACTTGATATCTATACACTCTTGCGAAGCTTTGAGAATTCGGGTGGGCTCTGTGACCGAACTGTGGTTTTTTGTGGGGATCTGTTACGTGGCCGTACGGTGCGTTCGCTCTCCTATCTGCTGACAAATTACCCTAATATTCGTCAGATCTTTGTTGCGCCTGATCCTCTGCAACTCAGTGCTGATGTGCTGGCTATTCTTGATCAAAAATCTGTGGTTTACGAGCAGACAAATGATTTCCACATGGCCATTCGTCAGGCGGATGCGGTTTATATGACGCGCATTCAGGATGAATGGGACACGACTCAGGGTGAAAGCGCGCAAATTGATATCAGTAACTTTAAGTTTGGCCTTAAGGAACTGGCAATTCTTCAACCGCATGCGATTATCATGCACCCGCTCCCTCGCCGCGATGAAATTGCAAAAGAAGTTGATAGTGATCCACGAGCCATGTATTGGCGTCAAATGCGTAATGGCATGTGGATACGTACAGCCTTGATTGCGGTCACGTTTGGATGTGAAAAACGGATTCATGAGTATTTTCTCAAAATTAGTTAGCGCCACAGATCTTGCATCAGGGTGGTGGATCTATCAAACAGTTGGACAGAAGCTGCTACAGGGCAGTATAGATCTGAGCCCTCGATTGGTGTGCCGTTGTGTGTTGTTCATTCTGATGATCGCTACACAGGTTGGGAGGGCGCAACCAACGAATGCGTCTTCCGATCAGGTGGTTAGTCGGTTTCGCGTTGGCCCCTTGTTTGAGTATTGTGCCACACGTGAAGGCGGCACCTTTTGGGCGTTACGTCCTTTTTATTCTAAATTGAGCGATCCGGTTAGTCAGACTTGCGTAACGGATGTTGTCTGGCCCTTGAATACGTTTCATCGCGCTGATGAACAAAGCTGGTGGCGAGTCCTCTTGTTGGCGTATGGATCTAATGATAATGAAAAGACCGCTGATGCGGCATGGAAAACGGTTGTTCTGCCGTTGTGGTTCCAAGGTCGTACACGTAGCGGGGATGACTATTGGGCTTTGTTTCCGCTGCAGGGGCACATTCCTCACCTGTTCCTAATGGAGGATCTTGATTTTACGCTCTTTCCGTTTTACTTCAATTTTGAGATCAACCATGTGGAACGGGTCTATACTCCGTGGCCCTTCTATTCACGCGTTTCGAAAAACGAGGCTTTGCTTGAGACAGGGGTGTTTCCGTTTTGGTGTCGCCAAAAGAATGCAAAAAGCCAAACCGACAGATTGTATGCCTTCTGGCCGTTTTGGACGTCAGCGGTTTACAACGGTACTCGCAATCCAGGAAGCTCTTGTTTGCTCTTTCCGCTTTATGGTGAGGTCAATCGAGAGAAAGAGTATCAACGACTTGTCTTGCCTCCATTTTTTTCTCATGCCAAGACTGATTCTGCCGAACGTTGGCGAGTGCCTTGGCCGTTTTATGAGACGATGGACACGTGGATTACGCAAAACACAACACGTTCTAGTAAGCGCTCGTATTGGCCTTTTTACGGAAAGACAGTTGATGATCAATCGTGTTCGAGGTATGCCTGCTGGCCGATCTATTGGTACAGCCGTATAACTAACAAATCAGGTAACGAGGAGCGAACTCGACTCTTTCCCTTTTATGCCGATGAGTCGCGCTATGTTCGCGATAATGATGGAACACTTTATGAGAGTGAGCACTACACACGAGTCTGGCCTTTCTATGAAAGGGTGCGGACTTCGGACGCTTCACATTTGAGAATCTTGGCCTTCAATCCGATTCGCCATAGTGGCGGAATTGAACGAAATTGGGCTCCCTTTTGGACGGTCTATGAGCGGATCGAATCACAGAATATGATCACGCATGATGCACTTTGGGGCCTTTTTAATTATCAACGTGCATCGCGAAAAGAAGTTAAGGAGGTCTTGCCGTGATTACACGTGAACCGGTCTATACTGATCTTCCAAGGAGTGCTGTACTCGCGTTCTGGCGGCGCTTGTTGCTCGGACTTGGTGATATTGGCTGTGCCGTACGTATGACGGTACAGGCCTTAGCTGGCTTTCCTCTGATGTTGTCCTCACGACGCAGGTGGCATGAACTGGTGCGGCAGATGTATCTGATGGGGATTAAGAGCTTGCCGGTGATTTCGGTGGTGGGCATGTTTACGGGCATGATTCTTGGACTGCAAGTGGGGTTGGAGTTGCGTCGCTTTAGCCAAGAGATTTATATCGGATCTGCGGTGATGGTCTCGCTTTTACGCGAGATGGGATCTTTTATGACCGGATTAATTATGGCTGCCTGTGTGGGATCTTCCATGGCAGCTCAACTTGGTACGATGACGGTTAATGATGAAGTCGCAGCGCTGGAGATGATGTCAATCAATCCAATTTTATTCCTAATGACACCCCGGATGGTTGCGATGGTGCTCATGATGCCGTTGCTTTCGTTTTATACCTGTGTACTAGGTGTGATTGGTGGGGGGATTGTGGGCATGACGCAGCTCAATGTGCCTTGGGATAAGTATATTTCAATGGCGATGGATATCGCTCGGATGCGTGATCTCTATGTTGGTTTGCTAAAGGCTTTGGTTTTTGGCGTGATCATTACAGGGGTCTCCTGTTATCAGGGGTTCACCACTACACAAGGTGCAGTCGGTGTCGGGCAGGCTACACGACGGTCTGTCATTACCTCTTTTCTTCTGATCTTGATTTCTGGCTATATCATTACCCGGATGTTTTACGAACTATGATCCGTTTTGAACATGTTACCAAGCGTTTTGGTAGTTTTAACGTGCTTAATGATCTCTCATTCGAGATCAAAAAGGGCGAAATCTTTACCATTGTCGGTCCCTCAGGAACGGGGAAGAGTGTTTCGCTCAAGCACATGGTACGGCTCTTGACTCCAAACAGCGGTTCGGTTTGGATCGACGATAGTGAGATAAGTGCTGCTCATGGGGCGCAACTTAACCACATACGCGAACGCTTTGGCTATCTGTTTCAAGGAGGTGCGTTGCTGGGATGGATCTCGGTTTATGAGAATATTGCGTTGCCGTTACGCGAAAAGACGCGTTTGAGTGAATCCGAGATCAACGCACGCGTCGAGGAGGCCCTCGACATGGTTGGTCTGGCAGATGATGGGGAAAAGATGCCCAGTGAGATATCCGGTGGGATGCAGAAACG
>CAZSUM010000117.1:4927-8387 GCA_964610015.1 uncultured Lentisphaeraceae bacterium | reverse complement strand
TACTGCTCACGCGCCAAGTCATATTCACCCGCCTGCCAATGTATCTGAGCCAGCTGCTGACGGATATTCGTCTCTTCATCGGGCAAATCCGCAACCGTCTCCATCAGATGTTTCAAGACCTGAGTCGCACCTGCTAAATTGCCTTCACGTTGATAGGCACGCGCCAAAGCCAAACCAAACACCTGCTGCTCCCCAACATCCAGCGCCATGTGCTCTGGCAAATGTAGCAACACTCGACTGGGCAACTCGGCTCCATACCCCTGTTTACAAATGCCAGCCAGATATGCCGTCGCGTGTCCACGAAGCATTTCCGGGGTTTTTTCATCACTATAAATCTTGGCACACACGTGCGCAGCTTGCCTTTTATCTGCCAATGTTTTGACAAACCGAGTAGCAGCCAACGTTCCCCAAGCCTGCCATGCTTCAGATGCTTGGGCATGCTGACTCACACACAGATACGCCTGCTGTGCTGCCTGCGCATCAGCTGAAACAGCCAGCTCTTGAGCCTTTAAAACAAGCTCCTGTAGCGCAGGGGAAAGGGCCACTGGTTCCAAGGCCAACGTCGCAACCTCTAGCGGTGTTAGCGCCCGATCAAAAACTGCCAATTCGTCAACCGCCATGTTTAGCGATCCAACTCCATAATCAGCAAACCCTAAAAGCAATCCTCCTTTAGCAGCCACAAATTCACCTGCATAGGGCTTCTCCGCTGAGAGCATTCCATTCAAATAAATACGTATCCGTGCGCCATCCCATGTCGCGGCCAGATGGTTCCAGTAGTTAAAACTCAACGCATCATCGGCCGTTAAAGAAATGGCACCCTCTTTCTTTCCTAGTTGCAGAGCTGGTTTATGGGTGTGCCAATCGTTAACCAGCAAACGCCAGCCTTGGTAGTAGCCGTTACCACTGGCCACAATTAACCCATTGCTTGACTTCCTTTTACCTTTTGCAAACGGCTTGATCCATACCGAAACAGAGAACGCATTCGAGGGAAAGGATAATTCTGGCGCACTGAAAGAGGCCTCCTCCAAAATCACTGCACGTGTACCGGAAATCCGTCCTACAGAAGTGGTGAGTGCCGAACCACCACCTGATTTAAACGTCATGTCAGCTTGCGTACCGTTCTGATTACTCACGGTTGTGGCATTCGTATTGAAATGGTAAATCCGGACTGCGTTAGGGAACACTCCCGTCATCGCGCCCATAGGCTCTGCCGCCTCCAAGCAGACTGCTGCCAAAAGACCCACCACCATCACGAGTCCAAGTCTACGAAACAATGTACACATTTTAACTTTTCCCTTTTTCAACGTTCTAGCGTGTTGTGATACAGCAAGGATGGACATCGCTCTATTCACGATTAATGCGCTTCAAGCCATGAATCCCCCACTCCAATACTCACCTCCAAGGGCACACCAATATCCAACACCGTGGTCATTGCTTTTTTAACCAAATCGCGCACCTCGCTGACTTCTCCTTTGGGGACATCAAAAAGGAGCTCATCGTGAATCTGCAAAACCATCCGCGTGTTCAACCGACGGGTTTTCAGCTCACTCGCAACGCGAATCATCGCCAGCTTGATTAGGTCCGCAGCACTCCCTTGCACAGGCGTGTTGATCGCGTTACGCTCAGCAGACTGCCGAGACGTGTTGTTACGCGAGACAATATCACGCAAAAACCGACGCCGCCCCAGAAGTGTCGTGGCATAGCCTTTTTCCCGTGCCTCGACAATCACCTGATCCATATACTGCTTCACTCCGGGGTATTGCACAAAATAGGTTTCGATCAACTCTGCGGCTTGCCGACGCGGCACGCCCAACCGCTGACTCAACCCAAACGCGGAAATGCCATAAATAATTCCGAAGTTCACCATCTTACAACTTGAACGCATCTCCGGCGTAACCATCTCCGGAAAGACCCCATAGACGCGCATGGCCGTCTCAGTATGAATATCTGCACCCCGCTGAAAGGCCGCAATCATGCCCGCATCCTTACTGAGTGCCGCCATCACGCGCAACTCAATTTGTGAATAGTCGGCAGAGAGCAACACATGGTCTGAGTCACGAGGAACAAATGCGCCGCGAATACGCTGACCCCGCTCTGTTCGAATCGGAATATTCTGCAAATTCGGATCAGAGGAGGAGAGTCGACCGGTCTCGGTTAAGGCCTGTGAAAAGCTGGTATGAACACGCCCCGTGGCTGGATCAATGCAAGCTGGAAGCTTATCCACATAGGTCGATTTCAGCTTGCTGCACATGCGATATTCCAAAATCAACGGAACGATCGGATGACGATCCTGAATTTTAACCAAGACCTCTTCACCCGTCGCGTACTGGCCAGAAGCGGTTCGTGCAGCATCGGGCACCAACTTCAGGTGACCAAACAAAACCTCTCCCAACTGCTTGGGAGACGCAGGATTAAAATTACCACCCCCGAGCTCGCGAATCTTGATCTCAAGATCAAGCAGTTCGCGGTCCAACTCTTTCCCATAACTGTGCAAGGCGTGCGCATCAATCCGCACCCCTTCGCTTTCCATATCTAGGAGCACGCCAACAAGGGGTTCTTCACACACACTCAATGCGTGTAGCACACCCGTTTCTTGCGCTTCTTTACGCAGCACACCATCCAAGCGCAGGGTTACATCTGCATCTTCAGCCGCATAATCGCAGATTTCATCAGGTGTCAATTCTCCCATATTGGTTTGAACGACCCCTTTTTTCTTCTCGCCAATCAACGCTGTGATGGGAATTGGCGTATAGTGCAAATAGTTTTGCGCCAGATAATCCATGCCATGACGATCCGAAGCATCAAGCACATAATGCGCCAGCATGGTGTCATGCAACTCCCCGTAGCATTCAATACCGTATTGCCGCAGAATGGTTAGATCGAATTTAGCATGATGCCCAATCTTGATCTTGAACGGATCAGCAAACAAAGCAACAAAAGGCTTCAAAAACTCACAACAAGCTTCGCGTGACTCCGGCACAGGAACATACCAAGCTGTCCCTGGGTGCGTTGCGAAGGAGAGTCCCACAAGACGATCGTGTCGCGGATCAAGTCCTGTTGTTTCAGTATCAAAAGCCCATGTCTGTGTCTGGGAGAGTTCTTCCAAGAGCTTCTGTAGCTGCGCTTGAGAACGAACACAGACATACGTGTGAGGCGTATCCGCCAGGGCATGCGTAGATTCCTCCACCTCGTTGCTTACGGTGTAGGCATCTCCCATCAAACGCTTGCCAGTCGCATGTAATTCATACTTTTGGAGCACCTCACGTAAGCGTCCAGTATCCGGCGGCTTACGAGCCAACTCATCCAGAGAGAGGTCTAAGGGCACATCGGTACGAATCGCAGCTAGCTCACGACTCTGACGCGCACTGGCCGCGCCATTCGCAACTTTTTCAGCTAACTTTCCCTTCAAATCCGCAGCATGCGCAAGAATGGTCTCCATGTCACCGTATTGACTCAAGAG
>CAZSUM010000117.1:4000-4917 GCA_964610015.1 uncultured Lentisphaeraceae bacterium | reverse complement strand
TCCCGCCCGGCAATAACTTTTTGTTTCAAACCTTCCGGTGTAATGGCATCAACATTTTCGAGTATTTTTTCAAGAGAACCGAATTCGTTAATCAGTTTGCGTGCTCCGACTTCACCAATGCCATAAATCCCGGGAATATTGTCAGAAGCATCTCCAGCGAGTCCGAGAAAATCGATCATCTGAACAGGCGAACAAATACCCCAGTGTTGACAGACGGTCGCCTCATCATAAATTTCAACCGGGCTGCTCCCACTCCCCGGACGAAAGAGCAACGTCGTAGGCCCCACCAACTGGGCGGCATCCTTATCAGGTGTCACAAGATAGGTCTTCCACCCAGGTTCACCTGCCGCACGCGCAGCCAGAGTCCCCATCACATCATCCGCCTCAAACCCATCTACGCGTAAGATCGGAATTTGCAAAGCATCGGCAAGCTCAATGGCCATCGGAATGGACGCCGCAAGATCTTCCGGCATCTTCTGGCGTTGTGCTTTGTATAGCGGGTAAAACTCATGACGGAAGGTCGGTGTTGTTGAGTCCAGCACAAGAGCCACGTGAGTCGGCTCATGCTCATTCAGAATCTGCAAAAGGCAATTTGCAAAAACGGTTAAAGAGGATGTGTTGACTCCCGTGCTTGTCATCCGAGGCGTTTTCAGAAAAACGAAATGTCCTCGATATAACAACGGCATCACGTCAATCAGAAATAACTTTCGGATTTCACTCACAAACACGCTCCCAGCTATAAAAATCTACTTATTCAGATAGAGCCTAGTATAGGGGACCTCTACGGGCATGTCAGGCTCAAAAAGGTCAAACCCAATTTTGACCAGTGACAGAATGCTTATCGTCTTCACTTTGTTAAAAAAATCATATCCTACATCATTCTGTTTTCGTTCAATTCAACACCGCTTTCCCTTGCG